>NZ_JBLZRT010000044.1:0-18870 GCF_048564745.1 Microcystis sp. | reverse complement strand
ACAGTGGAAGGAATTAATAATAAACTGAAGGTGATTAAAAGGAGAGGCTATGGATTTAGAAACTTTAAAAACTTTAGTCTTAGATGTTTATTAAATTGGCATTTTGCTAGTTGATTTTACATGGTAAGTTCGGAAGAACCTTTTGTTTGTTCTGTAATTGTTGCCAAATCGGCCATTTAAAATCACATAAACACTCAAAGGGACTTTTAACCCTCTCTAAAATATCGGTCATATTGAGAAGGTAAATTCTCCCAGTTATCTTGGCAATATAAGAAGACTCTTTGACCAGTGCTGATTTTAAAATTCCCTGCTCTATTAATAGGGTTTCGCCGTAACCTTTGCCAAAATTACGAGGAAAATCATTGGCATCTAGTGAAATAAATTCAATTTGTTTGTTATGGGGATTTTCTTGAGTCGTTTCCTGCAATCGATCAAGAGGCCAACCAGAATTTTCCACAAATAGTATTTTTTTGATACGAGGATGAAAATTAATATAATACTTCAGGGAATTATAGTAATCTTCCTGTCTTTGATCGGGAACATTTGGATAGGCTTTCGGCATACCTTTAATATTAATTGTTGCTGTTAAAAGTAAAACTAATTCCTGCTCTATATTTAACCAACCAGCTTGAAAACTTGTTCGTGATCCATTCATAAGCTATTGTCTGTATTGATTGTCTAATTATTGAACCATTTGTTCAGAGTGTGCTGCCATTATCTAGAAAATGAGGATTGATTGAGCGACTATAGATAATGCAAACCGTAGTTAGCTTATCATCGTAACTAACCGACCAGAATAATTTCTAGATTCAAGACCAATTATCTCAAGAAGTCGCCTGTAATTCCTCTAAACGTGCTAAAACTTCGGCGCTGTGAATGGCAGGATTTACCCCTAAATAAATCTCTTTTAAAATCCCCTGCGGATCGATAAGATAGGTATGACGCAGGGAAACATAACCCATCCAAGAACCATAGGCTTTACTAACATCTCCGGTAGTATCTGCCAGTAAGGGAAATTTTAACCCCTCCGAGTCACAAAATTCCGCATGAGAATCGACATCATCGGCACTTACCCCTAAAACTTGCGTATTTTTAGCCATATATTTCGGCAAATCCTGCTGAAAACGCCGCGCTTCTAGGGTACAGCCGGGGGTAAAATCCTTGGGATAAAAATACAAAACTACCCACTTACCCCGATAATCCGATAGGGAAATATTCCCTTCTCCCGTGTTAGTCGGTAGGGTAAAATCGGGTGCCGGTTGATTTAAAGGGGGTTGGGAGCCACCTAAAGCGTTAGCATCGGGAATAAAGGCAAAAAATGCCAGAATTACTGCAATTAAAAAACTCAACAGTTGACGACGAGACATAATCAGTTATCAGTTATCAGTTATCAGTTATCAGTTTCTTGGTGTGATAAGTTTAACCTAATACGGGAGCGATCGATCTTTGTGTCCTTTCCCTCGTTCCTGTCACACTGGGAAAATCAACTGTCACTCTAGCTTAATATTCTTTACATAACTTGACAAGGAAAGGGCGAGGTAAAGGGGGAAAATAGATCGAGCTTGTCTTCATCTGCCTAACGATCATGTCTATTGTCACCCTTAACCCCCTTCAATCCCATCAAGATTTAGTCATCGATCCAGCCAAAATCACGGGATTACGGGGAAAAATCACCATCCCAGGCGATAAATCTATATCCCATCGCTCCCTGATGTTAGGAGCGATCGCCGAAGGAGAAACCGTTATTCATGGGTTATTATTGGGCGAAGATCCCCGCAGTACCGCTAGTTGTTTTCGTGCCATGGGTGTGGAAATTTCCCAACTCAACAGCGAGAAAGTGATCGTCAAAGGTAGGGGTTTAGGCAATCTTCAGGAACCCTTAGAAATCCTCGACGCGGGCAATTCCGGCACGACGATCCGCTTAATGTTAGGATTATTGGCCGGTCATCGGGACCGTTTTTTTGTCGTCACCGGTGATGCTTCCCTGCGATCGCGTCCCATGTCCAGGGTGGTGAAACCCCTCAAAGAAATGGGGGCGCAAATTTGGGGCAGAAAAGCCAATTCTTTGGCTCCTTTAGCCGTTTCTGGGGAATCTCTGCAACCGATCCACTACTATTCTCCCGTCGCTTCTGCACAGGTGAAATCCTGTCTTCTCCTCGCAGGACTGTTAACGGAGGGGAAAACCACAATCACGGAACCCGCTTTATCTCGCGATCACAGTGAACGGATGCTGCGCGCTTTTGGGGCAAATATTGAGGTGGATGGGGAGACTAATAGCGTCACGGTGACGGGTTATCCCACTTTAACTGGACAAACGGTGATTGTACCGGGAGATATCAGTTCGGCGGCTTTTTGGTTGGTAGCGGGGGCAATCGTGCCTAATTCTGAGTTATTAATCGAAAATGTGGGAATAAACCCGACTAGAACCGGAGTTTTACAGGTTTTACAGGCAATGGGAGCAGATATCACCCTCGAAAATCAACGGGTGGTGACGGGGGAACCGGTGGCAGATCTGCGGGTGAAATCCAGTCCACTACAGGCAACCACGATCGCTGGTGAGATTATACCCCGTCTGATCGATGAAATTCCCATTCTGGCAGTAGCGGCGGTTTTTGCCCAAGGAACGACAATTATTAAGGATGCCGAGGAATTACGGGTGAAAGAAAGCGATCGCCTGACGGTGATGGCCACCCAACTCGATCGCCTAGGGGCAAAAGTAAGGGAATTACCCGATGGTTTAGAGATTACCGGCGGTACGGGCCTAGTCGGCACGGAAGTGGACAGTTTTACCGATCATCGCATTGCCATGAGTCTAGCGATCGCTGCCCTCAATTCCCGTCAACCCACCACTATCCATCGCGCTGAAGCAGCTGGCATTTCCTACCCCGATTTTGTTGGCACCTTACAGCAAATTTGTCAAGAGTAGAAATATTAAGTTTTTCTGCGAGTGGGCGAGGAGTAACTGGTACAATTGCAGGATAAATCACAGAGTAGTAGGCCGCCTGTGTGATAATCAAGTTCATCGATCAAAATAGCGGAAAATAGAAGCGTCCCTCATTCAAATTTCCCTGAAAAATATCTCCCCATCTACCCCACTCCCGTCTTCTATTCCCCACCGATAATGGAAATCATTGCCCAATTAGAGAAAGTTTCCTATATTTATCCCGAATCCTCCAATCTAGTGCTTAAAAATATCTCTTTAGCAATTCATCGAGGAGAATTTTTAGGTATTATCGGGCCCACAGGTGCGGGAAAAACTACTCTCTGTTTAACTCTTAACGGTATTGTCCCCCAATTCTACGGAGGGCGTTTTTTTGGTTATGCAACAGTAGCCGGTTTAGATACTTTAACCCATCCCGTTAGCACCCTGGCCCGCTATGTGGGGGCAGTATTTGAAGATCCCGAAACGCAACTTTTAGCCACTTCGATAGAAAATGAAATCGCTTTTACCTTAGAAAATTTACGGCTACCGCGAGAGGAAATTAAAGCGCGTATTCCCAAAGTTTTAGCGGCAGTCCGGTTAGAGGGAATGGAAAAAAAATCGCCGGGGGAATTATCAGGAGGACAAAAACAACGATTAGCGATCGCCGCCGCTCTCGCAGTTCAGCCCGCTTTGTTAATTCTCGATGAACCCACCTCCCAACTGGATCCGGTAGGCTCTCAGGAAGTTTTCGCCACCATTAAGGAATTAAATCGCCATCTCGGTGTCACTATTGTCATGGTCTCCCACGCGGCCGAGGAAATGGCCGAATATGCCGATCGCCTGGTACTATTAAGGGAAGGTGCGATCGAAGCCATGGGAACCCCAGCAGAGATCTACTCCCAAGTACAACTTTTACATGAAAATGCCCTGCGTCCCCCGCAAGTGGCCACTACTTTTGCCTTGATCGAGCAGAAAATCGGGGCGATTGAGTCCATTCCTGTCACCCTAGACCGCGGTTTTGCCCGTTTAAACGAGCTTAAATCCTTTTATCATCAAATAACACCAAACCCTCCCTTATCGTCGGTTTCTGACCCCTTAAACCCCCTACTGAGCGTTAAAAATCTCTGCCATACCTATCCTGATGGTACTACCGCTTTGCGGGATGTGTCCCTCGATATTGCCGAAGGGGAATATCTGCTGATTATCGGTCAAAATGGCGCGGGAAAAAGCACTTTAGTCAAGCATTTTCTCAATCTTCTCTCGGCAACCACCGGTCAAGTTATGATTGACGGACGTTCGATCACTAGCTTTTCTGTTAGTGATTTAGCTCGTTCGATCGGTTATGTAGCCCAAAATCCCGATAATCAGATTTTTAACACCACTGTCGAGAAAGAAGTATCATTTGCCCTGACTAATCTCGGTTATTCTCCAGAAATCGTCACCCAACGCACGGAAGCAAGTCTAGAAGCCATGGGATTGCTAGAATATCGATCCTATCATCCTCTCTCCTTACCGAAAGGCGATCGAGCGCGGGTAGTGATTGCGGCAATTTTAGCCATGGAACCGCGTATAGTTGTTTTCGATGAACCCACCACCGGCCAAGATTACCAAGGAGCTAAGGCAATTTTAGAGGTGAGTCGTCAATTACACCAGATGGGCAAAACCGTGATTGTGATCACCCATCACCTCTATTTAATGCCAGAATACGCCGAAAGAGTAATTATTATGGGTCAAGGAACTATCCTTTTAGATGCCCCAATCCGGCAAGCTTATCATCAAACCGATCTCTTAGCCAAAACCTATCTAACTCCACCCCAAGCAGTTTTATTAGCACAAAAATTAGGACAACTTTCCGGTTATCCTAATTCTCTTTTAACTCCCCAGGAAATTGCCGATTGTTTTCAGAGGATTTAGCCGTGAGGCTATTTAGGGTTTGCGGCAAAAAGTTATTCGTGGGGACAGGGTGTGGGCTTCGGCCGTGAGCTCAGCGTTCGACCGAGCTCACGCCGAGGTCCGAACGGGTGTGGGGTGTGGGCTTCGGCCGTGAGCTCAGCCGAACGGGTGTAGGGTTTTACCGATTTTCACCTGGTCAATTACCTAATTTTCAGGGAAAAAGTCCCTGAATTTTCCCCCCGATCACTCCCATCTCTGGTACTTTTTGATTGATAAAAAGTCTAAAAGTCTTACCCAGCAAGGTTTTTAGATTTATTCAGCAACCCCTATTTAACTGTTTCTAAAATCAACTTTGATCGCTTAACATTATCGGGTACAGGAATCGGATAATCGCCATTAAAACAAGCAGTACAGAAGGTTTTCGGATCTTCCTTCGTTGCTGTTAACATTCCATCTTGACTGAGATAAGCTAAACTATCCACCCCGATTTGTGCCTGAATTTCCGCCACCGATTTAGTTGCCGCAATTAACTGCTCTTGATTGTCCGTATCAATGCCATAAAAACAGGGATGAGTCACCGGAGGAGAAGATATTCTCATGTGAACTTCTCTTGCTCCGGCATCGCGTAAAGCTTTAACTAATTTCCGGCTAGTGGTTCCCCGCACGATCGAATCATCAACAATAATAACTCTTTTTCCCTGTAAAACATCCTTTAAAGGATTCAATTTCATCTTAATCCCCGACTCTCTCATGTGTTGGGTTGGTTGAATAAAAGTCCGTCCCACATAACGATTTTTAATCAATCCTTCCGCGTAGGGAATATCAGAAATGCGCGAAAATCCGATCGCAGCCGGAATACCCGAATCGGGAACTCCCATCACCATATCTGCTTCTACCGGCGACTCTTTGGCTAATTGTTCCCCCAAACGTACCCGATAAGTATATAAAGATTCCTCGTGAACAATGCTATCGGGACGGGCAAAATAAATCATCTCGAAAACGCATAATTTTTTCTCTGGTTTCATGGCCCAATCCACCGAAGATAAGCCATCTTCACTAATCCAAACTAATTCCCCCGGCTGCACATCCCGCAGATAATCGGCCCCAATAATATCTAATCCGCAGGTTTCCGAAGCTAAAACATAACGGGGGGGATTGCCTTCTTCTTGCAAAACCCCAATTACTAAGGGTCTGACACCATTGGGATCCCGCGCCCCGATAATTCCCGTCGGTGTGCCGATAACAAGGCTGTAAGCCCCGCTACAATAGCTAAAGGCATCGATCGCCGCTTGTATCCAATCCTTGCCACTATCCACTTCCTGGCCGATAGCGACTGCGATCATTTCCGAGTCGGTGGTGGTGACGAGATCGCAACCGCGCTTTTCTAATACATTTCTTAACTCAAAAGTATTGACTAAATTGCCGTTATGTGCTAAGGAAAGTTTACCCAAACGGGTTTCGATCACGGCTGGTTGAGCATTGGCGCGACGGCTAGAACCGGTGGTAGAGTAACGAGTATGACCGACGGCGTGAGTACCGGGCAAGGTTTTAAGGACAGTTTCGCTAAAAACTTGGGAAACTAAGCCCATTTCTTTGTAACAATGCACCGTTTCCCCGTCGTAGGTGGCAATACCTGCCGATTCCTGTCCTCGGTGTTGCAGGGCATAGAGTCCGAAATAGGTCAGTTTTGCTACTTCTTCCTCGGGGGCATAGAGTCCAAAAACTCCACAGGCTTCTTCAGGCTTATCGACACTGGCAAAAGATACAGATGAGTCGGGATGGCTAGACATGGGAGGGTTGGGGCTGCAGAATACTTTGGTAACAAAATCTTAACCGATCTTAATCTTCTTTTAACGATTTATTTATCAGCTATCAGCCTTTATTTACCGATATAATCGGCCATCTTATCTAGCTGACGGCCTCAAGATTACAGCCTTCTTTCGATCGCTTTTGACCAAACTTGCTGTATAGTTTCTAGACTAACATCGATCGCCGGTTGTTTATTCTGGTCAAGAATTAAAAGATTATCGCTTTTTTCGCTAACTTTGCCGGTTATTTGCCAATAGTCTCCCAATTGTGTCTTTAGATATTTTTCCCAATCTTGCTGATTTTCGGGGGAAACGGAGACGATAATGCAACTAGCTAATTCCCCGAATAACACCGCATCAAAACGGCCCTGATGCTGCCAAGAAAGGTCAATTTCCGCCCCTAATTGGCCACTAATACAGCATTCTGCCAGAGCAGTGGCTAAACCTCCCTCGGCGCAATCGTGGGCAGATTTCACCCAACCGGCGCGAATTCCCCGACGACAGGCCGCTTGTACCTTTCTTTCTAACTCAAAATCAATTACCGGCGGTTTCCCCGTCACCAAACCGTGAATAACGGCTAAATATTCGGAAGCGCCGATAGTTGGCAAGGAGAAACCCAAAAGATAGATTAAATCCCCCGCTTTTTGCCAACCTTGCCCGCAAATTTGCCCGATATCCGGCACTAATCCCACCATCCCAATCACGGGAGTGGGATAAATAGACTGGGGGCTGCCAGCTGCGTCAACGGTTTCGTTGTACAAAGAGACATTACCCCCAGTTACTGGTGTATTCATTTCCCGACAAGCTTCGGCAATACCCTGACAAGCAGTGGCTAATTGCCAATAACCGATTGAATTCTCTGGACTTCCGAAATTGAGATTATCCGTGACAGCAATGGGATCAGCACCAACACAGCTAAGGTTTCTGGCCGCTTCCGCCACGGCCAACTTAGCTCCGTTATAGGGATCAAGATAAACATATCGCGGATTACAATCTGTAGTCGCCGCTACACCTCGCCGAGAATTTGCGGGATTAGCACCCAGAGGACGCACGCGAATCACGGCCGCATCGGCTCCTCCGGGGAGAATAACGGTGTTATTCTGGACTTGATGGTCATATTGACGATAAATCCAGCGTTTTGAGGCAATCGAGGGACTATCCAGCAGTTTTAATAAAATCTCGTTATGGGATTCGGGAATAGGAATAGTAGCATCTTCCCATAATTGAGCTTTTTGGGCGTATTCTGGCGGTTCTGCCAGTAATTCCCGATGATAAATCGGAGTATTATCCGCTAGGGCCGTGGCAGGAATTTCGGCGGCAATTTCCCCTTTAAATAATATACGGACGATCGGTTCTGCAATTACCTGGCCAGCGACCACAGCCTGAAGTCCCCAACGATGGAAAATCTCGATTAATTCGCCTTCTCGTCCCGATGCTGCCACAAATAACATTCTTTCTTGGGATTCCGATAGCAGATATTCGTAGGGGACCATCCCAGTTTCCCGGACGGGGATTTTATCGAGGTCTAATTCAATTCCCACCCCTCCCTTGGCCGCCATCTCGGAAGTAGAACAGGTGATCCCTGCGGCCCCCATATCCTGGGCCGCCACCACCGCGCCGGTCTTAAATGCCTCTAAACAAGCTTCTATCAAGGATTTTTCCAGAAAAGGGTCGCCCACTTGCACCGCGGGCCGGTCATCCATAGATTTATCGGTTAATTCGGCGCTGGCAAAACTCGCCCCTCCCATACCGTCGCGGCCGGTGGTAGAACCAACGTATAAAACCGGGTTTCCTAGACCTTTTGCCCCAGATTTAACGATTTCCTCGGTTTCCATTAGCCCTAAAGCCATGGCATTAACGAGGGGATTGCCATTGTAGGCATTATCAAAGTATATCTCACCGCCCACCGTGGGAACGCCGACACTATTGCCATAATGACTTATTCCTTCCACCACTCCGGCAAAAATGCGACGATTGCGGGCATCTTGCAAGTTACCAAAACGGAGGGAGTTGAGGATAGCAATGGGCCGGGCCCCCATGGTAAAAATATCGCGCAGGATGCCTCCGACTCCAGTAGCGGCACCTTGGAACGGTTCCACCGCAGAAGGATGATTATGGGACTCGATTTTAAAGGCTAATCGCAATCCATCGCCTAAATCCACTACTCCGGCATTTTCCCCCGGTCCGACGAGAATTTTTTCGCCGGTGGTGGGGAATTGTTTGAGCAGCGGCCGGGAGTTTTTATAACAGCAGTGTTCCGACCACATCACGCCAAACATTCCTAATTCGGCTTTGTTGGGGTGTCTTCCCAGTCTTTTGACTATTTCTTCGTATTCTTCGGGTTTGATGCCTTCTGAGGCAATTTCTGCGGCAGTGAAGGGGGTAGTCATGGGACAATGCGATCGAGGGACAAGATTTATTGTATAACGTCTGATGAGATCGAGTTACACTGCTTAGTAAAGGACAAAAAAGTTAAAAGGTTTGCGCTAGTAAAGTTAAGCTAAAGACATAGTTTTATCATCAGTTGGAACGAAACTATGGCAGTAGAAACAGCTTTATCAATGAAAGCCTTATACGATCAGGATTTTGTTCTCTGGGCTTCAAAAACCGCCGAACTTTTAAAGCTAAAAAAGTTTGATGAGGTGGACTGGGAAAATCTGATCGAGGAAGTGGAGTGCATGGGGAAAAGTGACAGACGGGCTGTAGAGAGTTTATTAACCCAGCTTATCGAACACCTGTTTAAGTTAGCTTATCACAAATCGGAACGGGAGCGAGAACGCAACGTCTGTCACTGGGTAGGAGAAATCGCCAGTTTCCGAACTCAACTAGGAGAGTGGCTAGAAACTACTACTCTCAGCAACCATGCGCGGGATTATTTTCAAAAAGCCTACTCGAACGCTCGAAAAACCCTAATACAAGCGAAAACCGTCACTCGCGACGCGATTCCTCTAGAGCCTCCTTTCTCCCTCGAACAGGTATTAGATGGGGAATGGTTCCCGATTGATATCGATCATTACTTCGACATATAAGGACAAAAAAGTTAAAGATGAATATTAAAGTTATTGTTTGGCAAGAAGATGATTTATGGTGTGCCACCCTTCCAGCTTTCCCCGGTTGTCATACTTGAGGAAAAAGTATAGGAGAAAATCTATCCAACCCCCATCATACCCTATTTAATCTTGGTTCCGATGGTGTTGGGTAACAGTCGTCATCCCAATTGCTCAAAAATAGGAGCTTACTGAAGAACACAATAAAAAACTTCTGCTAAACTAGAGGACTCTTTTTGAGTTTAATTGTGTGAAAACTGACAGTATTTTCTATCAACTCTTACAAAGATTTCCCGCTTGTTTCTTTGATTTGTTGAACCTTCCCCCCGAAACCGCCAATTCTTATCAATTCTCCTCGGTGGAAGTTAAACAATTGTCCTTTCGTCTCGATGGAGTCTTTTTGCCTGATACACCCAATCAGCCTATTTATTTCCTAGAAGTACAATTTCAGAAAGATAATAGGTTTTATTCCCGTTTCTTCAGTGAAATCTTCCTCTATCTCCACCAAACGGACTTAAGCAACAATTGGCAGGGAGTAGTTATTTATCCTCGGCGTTCAGTGGAAAGCGTAGAGACGGCTCGTTATGGGGAGTTAATCAACTCAGGCAGAATTTTACGTTTTTATCTGGAGGAATTAAGGGAAGTGGAATCCCTGGGAATATCGATGTTACAATTAATTATAGCACCCACCGCAAGAGCGATCGAGCAGGGAAAACAATTAATTCCACGGATTAGACAAGAATTCCCTAAGATCAAACAACAGCAAGAACTTTTAGAATTGATAGAGACAATCTTGGTTTATAAGTTACCCCAAGTCAGTAGAAAGGAGATAGAAGCGATGTTTAGTTTAAGCGATTTAAAACAAACTAAAGTGTATCAGGAAGCTTTAGAAGAGGGTAGAGAAGAAGGTAGAGAGGAAGGTAGAGAGGAAGGTAGAGAAGAAGGCCGACAAGAAGGCGAATTAGCGGCAAAATTAGCCTCTATTCCTCGTTTATTGGCCTTAGGATTAAACTTTGAACAGATAGCACAAGCTTTAGAATTAGAGATCGAACAGGTTAGACAAGCAACTCAAGGGGAATAGGAAAAGTTCAAGGTGATCGCATTTTAATAATGGTTTCCCAATCTCGATCGCTATCAATCGACAGTAAATTATTCTCCCAACTTTGATAAATTGATGTAATTCCTGGGGCCTATCTATTTAGCCATCGAGGTGGCTACATTAGGACTATTAGGGTTAATATCAATAGTCCGGGTTGCGGGAATAACGATTAAGTCTAAATCTTCCATTGGGATAGCACCAAGCAATACTTGATCCCCCATCACCAAAGCACCGACGAAACCGACGCGGTTTTTGAAACGAATTTCGATCGGCCCAACGTAGGGAACCAGTTGACGGGAACCATCGGCTAAAATTACCTCCTTGCGATCGATTTCAGTTAATTTTAACTGAATTTGAATATGTGCAGGAATGCAGAGATGCAAGGCTCCCGTATCAGCCAAGGCTGGGGTTTCTAGAGGCGATAGGGAACGATCAACGGGGTTACTAAGTTGTATTTTGGCTGAAACTAAACCCATTTTATCCTGTTGAGTTGGAGGAGTGATCTGTCAATTAGATTATACTAAATCCATTGAGTATAGGCTACATATCAGGATAGGCAAAAGGCAAGAGGCAAAAGGAGGAATAAATAATCAGTTTTTAATAACTGGATTTAGTATCATAGATTTCTTTCTGGACGCTGAAGCCAAATTTGCCGTTACTGTAGTGCGGACAACATGAAGCGCTAAAGCGCAACTACGAACCCTAACTCAAACTACAGATTATCCTAAATCCCTTGAGTAACCCACAGAAAACCGGTTTCTCGGAGAAACCCGTTTTCTACTCATGCTACCTCAATTTTTTCAAAAAAAAAATAGACCCGCCGCTAGGCGGGAAAAAAAGAGAAAAAGGGTTACAGAGTCCTCCCAGCACCGCACACCACCCGAAAACCGTTGTTGAGGCTGCTGTCGCGGCGGCTGTTGAGGTCGCGGTAAGCGGAACGGCAGTTATCTGGATTGCTGAACCAAGAACCCCCCCGCACTATGTAATAATCATTATCCTTTATCAGCCAAGCACTGCCATCCCTTGGCGCATTCTCATTGGTATTATGCCAATTGTCTTCGCACCACTCCAAAACATTGCCACTCATGTCATACAGTCCCCAAGCATTGGGCTTTTTCTGACCCACAGGATGAGTTGTCTTCTGAGAACTTCCGTCATACCAAGCGTAATCTCCTAACTGATTAGCATCATCACAAAAAGAAAATCGAGAAGTAGTCCCCGCACGACAAGCATATTCCCATTCCGCTTCCGTCGGTAGGCGATAGGTTTTTCCTGTTATTTGACTCAATTTCTTACAAAAGGCTTGAGCGTCATTCCAACTAACCTGTTCTACCGGATTTTGCGGATTATTTTTAAACCGAGAGGGATTTTTTCCCATTACCGCTTGATATTGTGCCTGAGTCACTGGATATTTGCCAATCGCAAAACTGTTTAATTTAACTTGGTGTTGAGGCTTTTCGTTCTGGTAAGCATCGGGATCACTGTCAGGGGATCCCATAAGAAATTCACCTGCTGGTAAGCTCACCATCTCTAGTGTTATCCCATTGGGTAGGTTTTCGATAAATGAAGTTTTATTAGACCTCTTGCATAATTTTTTTATGGTACAATATAAGGTTTTGCTTTTTTCTCAATTCTTAGATTGAAGTGGAAAAAATAATAAAATGTGATCTTAGGTCAGGAAATCATCTATAATTTTGCTATGTTTATTAGCAAAATTATGGATTATCAAAACTTATCAGTGGAAAGGCTTATCCAATAAGGAGTTGTCCGTGCCACATGGATAGAGGAACCTCCGTATATGGAATTTCGGTAAGAACTTTAAAACAATTGACTGACACGATAACACTACACACAATAGCACGAAAGACTATTTTGAGCAAGCGAACTAATAAACTATCAGCAATTCTCAGTTTTAGACACAGCAAGCTTTTTAGGGATTTAGAGAACATTTTAAAGGGGGATTTTTGGGGCAACTTTGGGTATACTATCACGTCAAAAGCCCGAAGACTCGTGAAATGAAATTCGCCATCCCATTGAATTTTACCCCGTATTATGCGAACTAACTCCCAAAAGCCTTGCTACAGGGCAAATTTAGAATTGCTGATAAACTATGGTTCATCTGAGTTTATTATGCAAATCGATGTTCCACTTAGCTGGAAACCCTATCTGGCCAGAGATTAAGCTAAACGGCTGGCGTTGTCAAATTGAAAGATGATCAGAATCAGCTGGGAACTGAAATCACTTTGATAGCAAGGATTGCATTGCATCTTTCATATTCTGATCTGACAACGCCAAACGGCGCTTTCGGTATTAGGGAATAGGCAATCTTACGGCTTTTTCCCCCTTCCCTAGTCCAGTCTTAACCGGTGTTTAGATGTGCCGACAGCTTACCCCAAAGCAGACCAAACTTCTAACTTACTGACCACACGACGAATCACCTCATCGGTAAACTCACTCATGGTCATTTGGCCCCCTAAATCGGGGGTTTTTTTGCCCTCGTGAATAGTTTCAAAGACACTTTCATAAATTGCCCTGGAAGCTTTACGCGCCTCGCTAGTTTCGATATAACCTAACAAAGCTGCCGAGGCTAAAATCATCGCCATGGGATTAGCGATATTTTTGCCCTCTAAAGCGGGGGCCGTGCCGTGGGGAGCTTCTGCCATAATAGTTTTAACCGCTAAGGTCTGCTCATCAAATCCCAAAACTAAACTTTCGGCCCCGGCAATACTGCCATAGAGTTGCAAGACAAAATCAGATAATAAATCGCCATCGCGATTAAGTGCCGGAATCACCAAAGCTTCGCCGTCGGTTTGTAAAAGTAGGGCAAAAGTTGCATCAATTAACAGGGGTTGATAACGCACTTCTGGATGTCTTCGGGCTGCCGCGTCTAATTCCTCTTTAAACATCCCTTCGTAGGTGGCACTAACGGTGAATTTTGGGCCGCCAAATACCCGCGCCCCGGTTTTTTTGGCCTGTTGAAAGGTAAACTCGGCCACAGCGCGACTGGTAGCCCTAGAAATGCGCGAGGTGCGATAGGCAATTTCATCGCCGGTGGCAGTGGTTTCTCGCCATTCTTTGGCCCCGTAGGCATCATCAACGGCCATGCGGACAATGGCAATGGGAGAATAAACGCCCCCAATCGGACGAATACCGGGGATACGGCGACCGATGCGGAGAATTACCTGAGAATTCATTGCTTCTCTTAAAATAGCGTTAGGACTGCCCACATCTCCTTTAATTTCTGGGGTAATAGTGGCAGCTTTGAGAGCTAATCCGGTTTTTAGAGTCGTTTCGGCGGCCTCATGAACCACTTGATTGTTACTCTGGCGACGCTGGGCTAAACTAAGATCAAAATCGGCAAAGTTAAGCGGTTGACGAATTATCGAGGGTTGTAATACTCTCAGGGCTTCTAGTAATAGTTCTTCTCCAGTTTGGTCGCCGTGCATGACCACAATGGTGGGGATATTTTCAGTCATAATTTTTGAGTTTTAATAAAAATTTTCAAGTATATCTTAATGCTTAATTGGCTGGTTAATCGGCTAAAAAAGATACTTTTTACCTTAATTAATTCTGTAATTTTATCAATCTTGCAGAAAAAGATATATAATACCAAATCTGGTTATTAAAAACCGATTATTTATTCTCCCTCTTGCCTTTTGCCCCCCTTGATAAGGGGGGTTTGATCCCCCCTGCCCCCCTGCCCCCCTTGATAAGGGGGGTGCCGGTAGGCGGGGGGATCTACCCTTAATAAGGGGGGTATCTGAAAGTTTTTAACACCTAGCCACTTAGAAGAAAATATATAATTAATATTATGCCCGATCGCTAATTAAATTAGCAATCGGGCAGTGGTGAGAATTAATTAACCCAAGATTTAGAAAGCTTGTTCAACTTCGGCAATTTCGGGAATCACTTCCCGGAGACGACGTTCGATGCCCATTTTTAGGGTCATGGTGGAACTGGGACAGGAACCGCAAGCGCCTTGAAGACGCAGTTTGACGACTGGCCCGTCGATTTCGACTAATTCCACGTTACCACCATCCGCCATCAGGTAGGGGCGCATTTCATCTAAAACTTGTTCGACGTTATTGGGAGTCAGTGTTAAAGACATAATCAGCTTCTGGTCAGAGATTTATTACAGTGTAAGTAAGTGGTTTCAATTAAGTTGAAGATAGATTTTGTCTTTGATCCCCCTTGCCCCCCTTGATAAGGGGGGTTTGATCCCCCCTGCCCCCCTTGATAAGGGGGGTGCCGATAGGCGGGGGGATCTACCCTTGATAAGGGGGGTGCCGATAGGCGGGGGGATGTACCCTTGATAAGGGGGGGCCGATAGGCGGGGGGATCTGACAATTTTTAACACCCACCTACTTAGTTACTTCGATCCTAACGCTTTTTGGGCGGGGATAACCCTTAAGATTCTAAAAGCTGTAGATTGATAAAAGTAAATTCTGTGGTGGATTTTTCGCTACCGACATCGATTGCGTTAATCACTTGACAGGAGGGTAAATAATAATTACCGATTTTTTCGTAGGTTTCCTTAAAGTCACGTTTTCCCTTTAATTCATCGGTTTTAGCATTGCGGAAAATGGCATTATAGCGAATAGAAATATAACCTTCTCCCGTATCGAGACTTTCCTCGGTATTAATAGTAAAAGCCATCGGTCCCATGACTCGACTGACTTGACAGATTTCCTGGCCGCGCACTTTATAATTAGATCCCATAGCATCGCCGGTGACAAGAATTTCTACTGCACCGGTGGGATCATCTTGCCCGAAATTAAACTGGTTTTTGCCGTGGGAAACCTCAAAATTGCCTCTTTTACGGTGAGTAACGATGTCGCGCATTTGATTATAGATACTTTCTTGCACTTTCTCGTCATCAATGCCCGTTACTTCCACACTATAATCGGCATTAACTTGAATTTTGCCCGTATGGACTTCCTCTCCTTGGGTGAGGATAATATCAGCAGTGTAACCGGGGAATCCTTCATCCCAAGTGTAACGGTTTTCGTAGGCGGAGCGGAAAATATCTCGGGCGTTCGTCGTGGCTACAGTCATAATCGCTTTACTTGTGTTGATAACTCCATTTATATCATTGTCGCTGATTTTTTCGCCTCTGGCCGAGATTTCTAGCTGATCAAAAATCGGGCTAAAATAGAAAAAACTCACCCTCAGCGACCAAGGCGATGGCAGAAGAAACGGCGAAAATCAAGCTTTATCGGAAAACCTATCAACTTCCCCAACTAAATCGCCCCGATTTATTGGTTTTGCAGGATCAGATTCAAGAAAGACAGCAACTGATTAAAACTGGAAAACGGGTCCGCCATACATGGCTAGGATTGAGGAAAAAAGAAGAACCCCTCAATTTCGAGGAAACTTTTCAAGAATTAGAAAGATTAGTCGGGGACTATAACCAGTTAATCGGATTTCTCACCGACCATAAGGATGAATACCGACGGTTTTTCCAGTCACTGACCGAGGAAATCAAGGAGGCAGTGGCGGTTAAATGCCAGAAATTGGCAGAAACAGAGCGAAAACGCCAATCTTTGGAGAATAGCATCGGCTCGGCCGACCTGCGAGATACCCTGAGACTACAGAAACAGCAGATTTTCCGCACTGTGATTCTTGTTGGTCGCGCCAGCTTGCTTATGCTCAAGAAAATCGACCTAATCAGCGAAAGTATCCAGAAATTAGCTGAAGATCAGGATACACAAAAACAGGTTTTCTCGAAAATGATCGGCGAGTTGAACGGGTACAAACAAGTGTATCAGTTGCAGCTGGAGTTAGATAATCTGGAAAAAGAGGCGATCGAAATGGCCAAAGTAGCCATTAATCTAGAACAATACCTAAAACCAATTATCGGACAGTTTCAAGGCTTAATCGATCAAGTAGCGACCATTGACGGCGAACTTTCCCGCAGTGTCAGCGAAGTGGAATCCCTCGTCCAGAACATTCTTAGTTCCGAATCGGCGGTATCTTTCCGCAAAAACGAGAATCTATCGGCTAGTTTGCTCAATTTCCTCGTCACCAGCGAAGAAAAGCGCGGCCGTTTAGCGATCGCATTAGAGCGAGCCGAGCAGGAAGGATGGCAATGGACAGACGTGGAAATCCCCGATGAGGAAATCGAACTGGAAACCGCCATTCAACGCATCAACAACCATGTAATCGAGAGAGTCGGGAATTTTACTACCTCCGTCGTCGGTGACTCTCCTATTCCTCCCCTTCCTCAACCAGAGACACCCCTAGACAATAAAACTCCTTCTTCTCCATCAGATTGGATGATTCCATCTAAATCTGATCAACCAGAGACAGCACTAGGCAATAAAACTTCATTTACCGAAAACCTACCCAATGGGATAACACTAGAGATGGTGAGCTTACCAGCAGGTGAATTTCTCATGGGATCTCCTGACAGTGATTCTGATGCTCAAAGTAGAGAAAAGCCTCAACACCAAGTTCAAGTCAACAGTTTTGCGATCGGCAAATATCCAGTGACTCAGGCACAATATGAAGCAGTAATGGGAACCAATCCCTCTTATTTTAAAAACAATCCCCAAAATCCGGTAGAAAAGGTTAGTTGGAATGATGCTCAAGCCTTTTGTCAGAAATTGAGTCAAATAACAGGGAAAACCTATCGCCTCCCCACAGAAGCGGAATGGGAATATGCCTGTCGTGCGGGTACAACTACTCGCTTTTATTTCGGTGATGATGCCAATCAGTTAGGAGATTACGCTTGGTATGACGGAAATTTTCAGAAGACAACTCATCCTGTGGGTCAGAAAAGGCCCAATGCTTGGGGACTCCATGACATGATTGGCAATGTTTGGGAGTGGTGCGAGGACGATTGGCATAGTACCCATGAGAATGCGCCAAGGGATGGCAGTGCTTGGATAAAAAATGGTAATGATAATCGTTCTCCATTGCGGGGCGGTTCTTGGTGCAACGATCCATTTTTCTGCCGTTCCGCTTTCCGCGGCGTCAACTCCCGCCGCGTCACCTACGTCAACGTCTTCGGTTTTCGGGTGGTGTGCGGTGCTGGGAGGACTCTGTAACCCTTTTTCCCTTTTTTCCCTTTTTTCCCTTTTTACCCTTTTTCTCTTTTTCTCTTTTTCTCTTTTTCCCGCCTAGCGGCGGGTCGATTTTTTTTTGAGAAAATTGAGGTAGCATGAGTAGAAAACGGGTTTCTCCGAGAAACCGGTTTTCTGTGGGTTACTCAAGGGATTTAGGATAATTTGTAGTTTGAGTTAAGGTTCGTAGTTGCGCTTTAGCGCTTCATGTTGTCCGCACTACAGTATCGTGTTCAGAACAATCAGAATCATCCTAACATCAAAGCCTTAAAGGGCTTTAATGGTGTTTTTGAAATAGTCAGCGATTATCAAACCGATACCTATAGAACAGTTTATGCCATCAAACTAAGCAATGCTATTTTTATTCTCCATGCCTTTCAGAAAAAATCAAAATCGGGGATTAAAACACCAAAACAAAATGTTGATCTAATCAAAGAACGCCTAAAAAAAGCACAGGAGATCGCAAAAGAGCAATAATAAATAACAAAAAGGAGATAAATGATTATGACAGAATATACTATTAGTTCGGGAAACATTTTTGAAGACTTAGGCTTTGCTAATGCAGAAGAAAAACTCGCTAAAGTCAAGCTGGCTTCAGTGATTTACGATCTGATTACTGAACAAGAATTAAGCGAGCAGGAGGTCAGTCAAATTTTGGGGATTGACGAGGCTAAAATTTCTAACTTAAAAAATGGCAGATTGCAAAAATTTTCTCTTGAGCAGATGTTTGACTTTCTAGTAGCATTAGGTCAGAAGATAGAAATCTTAGTAACTCCCCAAGCCTTAGCAAACTCTAGTTTAAGTATCCAGGTCATGTATGATTCAGCAACGCCGACACAGCTAGTCTCTCTGGTATAGTAGAACTCTTGCAAATTAATTATATGTTATAATGATGGGTTAACTAATTTTCCCAAAAAAATTAGTTAACCAGTACATTCGTCCTGAATGAAAACTTGAAGTTTAACTTTTAACTCAAAACTCTTTAGAGCTGCTTTAATTTGGTTATCAAAACCTCTTTATTTAAGCGGCACAAACT
>NZ_JBLZRT010000043.1:0-2494 GCF_048564745.1 Microcystis sp. | reverse complement strand
CACTGACGACCGAGGTAGCAGAAGACACCTAGTAAGAAGTGGAAAATGACTAACTGGTAGGGACCACCGTTGTATAACCACTCATCTAAGGAAGCTGCTTCCCAGATGGGGTAGAAGTGGAGTCCAATCGCGTTGGAAGAGGGAACAACTGCACCAGAGATGATGTTGTTTCCGTAGAGTAGAGAACCAGCTACAGGCTCGCGGATACCGTCGATATCTACAGGAGGAGCGGCGATAAAGGCGATGATAAAGCAGGTGGTGGCGGTGAGCAGGGTGGGGATCATGATCACACCGAACCAGCCGACATAAAGACGGTTGTTGGTGCTGGTGATCCACTGGCAGAACTGCTCCCACAGGGAAGCGCTCTCGCGCTGTTGTAGAGTGGTGGTCATTGGTTTATGATTCCTATTAAGTTATCGAGGTACGATTGATTTATGATGTCTCTATCTTAAAGAGTTTGTAACGGTTTGTAAAGGGGTTTAACATTCAGCATTACTTGTCGGAGTGATAAGGTGGGCTTATGCTTGTTAGTTGGTCGTTTGTCGTGGCTCTTTGCAGAATTTGATCGCTCTATTTAGTGTTTTTTCCGTTCGATCTTGCCTGCGATCGCTTCTAAGCTGGCTTTGATTCCGGTCATCCACTGGTGGAACTCGGCCGATTGCTGGTCGATGGTTTCCTTGCGTTGTCTTATCTCTTCGGTTGTTTTTTCGGGCGCTTCTAACGAAATATTCAGTTCTAATACCATTTCTCTAAATGAAAACTACACATCGAATTTAAGTCACCCTTTTTAAGGGGGATTTAGGGGGATTAAACTTCTGTAGTCAGACTTTGGAGAATTGGTATAAAATCATCATTCCCTCAAGTATCTATCTCAATGGAGCGAGAGGACTCCCGTTAAACCTCGTAGCGGTTAACGGGAGATGAATCGCCACCAGAATAAAACTAACGCGGTAGCGTTTCCACTTTCGGGGAGTTTTGGTTCTCGACGTATTTTTTTAGTTGTTCGACAGTAACGTCGCCACAACTAGCCACGAAATAGGCTCCCATCCAAAAATAAGGTTTACTGTAGAAATACTTGGCCGCTAAGTAGGGAAATTCTTTTCTAATTAAGCGACTACTAACTGTTTTAAGGTTAGCGATTAATTTGGTCTATAATTGTAATTAGTTGATATACTAGGCAGTAAGTAGCTGGTTATAATTAAATTAAAAATGGATTTTGCCTTTAATCCCCCCTTGATCCCCCCTTGATAAGGGGGGTGTCTGACAACTTTTAACGCCTACCTACTTAAGTGTTATAATTTAACTATACATCACGAAACTAACGACAGTGATAACGCTTACCTACCAGTACAAACTAAAGGTAAACAGACAACAGGAACGGGAGATAATCCACATTCTTGATGTTTGCAAAAGCGTTTATAATTACGCTCTTTCAGAACGGAAAGATTGGTTAAACTCTCGAAAGTGTCTTGCGGATCACTGTTCGCTAGTTTCCGAGTACATGATTCCTGCGTATGAACCCTAGCCAAATTACTTAGTTCAAGCTAAAAATCTAACGGAAGCTAAAAAATTCTATCCGATATTAAAGACGGTTAACGCTCAAGTCTTACAGCAAGTCTTAAAAACTTTAGATAAAGCTTTTTCTGACATGAAATCGAAAGGCTTCGGCTTTCCTAGATTCAAGAAAAAGATGCGGAGTTTTATTTTTCCTGCGCTCTCAAAAAGCTTTCTAGGTGACGAATACTTAAATTTTCCACAATTGGGAAAAATTCGGATTAGGAAATCTAGGGAGTACCCGTCTGGGTTTAAGCCTAAACAAGCTCGAATTATCCAAAAAGCGTCGGGATTTTACGTTTCGGTTTCTTTCCAATCTACGGAATTAGTTCCCGATATAACGACTGGGAAAACTTGTTTAGGAATTGACGCGGGGATTGAAAGTTTTGTTGCTACTTCACGGGGAAATTTAATCAAAGCCCCTCGATTTTTGTTGAAAGTACAGAGTAAGCTTAAATTGCTATAAAGACGCTTGAAACGGAAAACTAAAGGCTCTAGCAATTGGTTAAAACTTCAGGAGAAGATAGCAAGATTACCTGAAAAAGTGTCTAATACTCGTAGGGATTGGCACTTTAAATTAGCTCATTATCTTTGTGATCTTGCTGATAATATTTTCGTTGAAGATATTAACTTCGTTTCCTGGTCTAGAGGGATCGTTAGAAAACAATCTCTAGATTCGGGCATCGGTAGTTTTATTAATGAGATACTACCGTTTGTTGTTTGGAAACGGGGAAAATATTATCTTAAGGTCGATAAAAACGGAACTTCACAGGAGTGTCCTAATTGTGGTGCGTTCACCGGCAAAAAGTCGTTATCGGAAAGAGTTCACCGGTGTGATTCTTGCGGTCACATTGAACCGAGAGATACGGCATCAGCAAAGGTAATCGAGAACCGAGGAAAAAACGCTGTCGGACTGACCGTGTTAGAAAACGCTTGCGGA
>NZ_JBLZRT010000042.1:0-1529 GCF_048564745.1 Microcystis sp. | reverse complement strand
AATATTTCGGATACTTTCATCAAGATACAGAAATCGCAGACGGCGATTTGGTCTGAGATTGAATTTGATTGCTGGTATCTACAATTACGAACTTCGTTACCGACAAAAGGATATATCTTGATTACTTTTGCAAGAGATCTAATGCTGCATCGCGCCATACGGAGAATCCGCATCTGAGACTGGGTAACACTGTTGCCGTCTTTGTCCACCCATGCCAAAGCATCGGTGCCGCTATCCGTGCGGAGGTACAACAACACACCCTCTGGATCAGATACTGTAGATTCATGCTCCCGTGTGGAGTACACCACATCGGGCAATTTTTCGATCATCCCTTTCAGGGCAGGGTTGGCATCGATCGCACTTTGCCAGATCTGCAACGCCTCGGAGGTTAGATCCACCTCCCCTTCGTCGGCTTCATCCAGCACCCCCGATCGCTCATTATAAAGATTTAGCAGCATCTCCCGCGCTTGTTCGTCCTCAAAAAAGGCTTCATCGGTGCCTACCACTTCTTGATTTTCGTTCAGGCGGTCGCGCAAACGTCCCCGCAGGTTAATCAGCCGCTCCACCCCCTCCGCAGGCAAAAACGAATAGCAGAGAATTTCGTCCGCCTGCTGCCCAATCCGGTCTACCCGTCCTGCCCGCTGAATCAGACGAATAATCGCCCAGGGCAAGTCGTAGTTGAGAATGATGGCACAATCTTGCAAGTTTTGCCCCTCACTCAACACATCCGTCGCCACCAACACCCGTAATTGCTCGGCTGCTGGGATGGATTTTTCATTAGATCTCTTGCAAAAGTAATCAAGATATATCCTTTTGTCGGTAACGAAGTTCGTAATTGTAGATACCAGCAATCAAATTCAATCTCAGACCAAATCGCCGTCTGCGATTTCTGTATCTTAGACCTCTTGCAAAAGTCTTAAGTCGATCCTTGTACAGCAACATTTTTGAAGATTATCAACTACTAATAAATAATTAACTGAAAGTCCCTCCCATTATTATTTCTATCGTTTGTTTTCGGATTTATGCAAGAGGTCTCTTGATGAAAGTATCCGAAATATTTTGAGACGACGATGAATATGTTCTATAACTATGCGCCGTTGTGATAACTGACGATTGGCTTTTTTTGGCTCTTTACTTAGTTTTTCTTTTTTCTTTTTTTTATGAGGAATTTGACTGTTTTGATGGAGCTTCTGAATTCCTTGATAGCCTTTATCCCCTAATATTTCTATTTCCTTATTTAACCTTATTTTGCTCTCTTTCCACAGTCGAAAATCATGGACTCTTCCTTTCTCACAACGGACACAGATTACCTGCTCGCTTTTTTGATCGGCAACGACTTGCGACTTTAATGTGTGGTATCCCTGCTTGCCACTATAGCATGATTTCTGTTTTTTTTGGGTCTTTCTATCTCCTGTTCTGACACATCCACCACTATTACTTCTATTTCACTATTACTTTCTAAGAGGGCTTTTTTTCCAGGTAGATTAAACAGACCTGATTTGATGAGAATATTCTCTACTTTCCTAACA
>NZ_JBLZRT010000041.1:0-1696 GCF_048564745.1 Microcystis sp. | reverse complement strand
GCTCTGAACAATAAAATTGCAGAAACAATTAATTTATTTGCAACCATCGAATCGCTCGCAACTCAGCTCGATGAGCTCGCACCGTTTTTTAAACACCAGGAAGCCAAGCAAAAACTGCATGAACTAAGAGCAGACTTAGGGTTGCATCAAACCCTAACAGCCAAACTTGACAATGAGTATGATCAGGTGGCTGACAATCTTAGATTGCATATAGACAGTTTCTTTTTCCCTAAATTAATTAATAAAATATACTCAAAAATAGATCCTCACCCAGAATTCAATAGTGTTAGGTTTGACTGTAAATTTCCAAGGTATGAAAATCCCAGGTTTGAAATTTACGTCCAAGACAACAACAACGATTCAATCTCACCAAATTTTTATTTTAGTGCCGCGCAACTAAATGTTTTGAGCTTGAGTATATTTTTAGCTAAAGCGTTGCATGCCAAATATAAAGGAGAGCCGATTGACTCAATATTTATTGATGACCCAATACATTCAATGGACTCAATCAATATACTCTCTACTATTGACCTACTACGGACGTTGAGCTACAAATTTGGGAAGCAATTAATAATGTCTACACATGATGAAAATTTCCACAGACTTCTACAGAAGAAAATACCTCCAGATCTCTATGGTTCAAAATTTATTGAATTTGAGACCTACGGAAAGATTGCGGGATAGCATTACGTAAAAATAAGTTAATATTTTGGTTGAGATTTTAGGGGTTTATGTGAAATAACCCCCTACTTCTTCGCGAGGTAAGACACATTAGCCGCGCATTATTTTCAATTGGCAAGTGCTGCGCCATGATGGTAGTGACCGGTAACGTTTAGCTTCAGTATTGTTTCAGGCTATACACTGCTTTGGATGACTCACGTGCGAGACGATGCGTGCTAATAATTTATGAATTCCGGATTCGATTCCACTGAGCGCCATAACTAGCTGATTTATTTATAGCTACTAGTGGGGGTACGCTAAATTTTCCATCGAACCCCAAACCCGCATCAAACCTAGTCCCGTCGGAGACTACCGTTCGTCTGGTGCCGCACCATACAAAACAAAGCCCTCGTAGAAATACGAGGGCTTTGTTGTTTCTGCCGTCTGGAAAACCCAGGTCTCAATGACCCGCGCTCTGCCCACCATCAACGTGGAGGATTTCGCCAGTGACGAACTTGGCGCCGTCCAGGTACACGACCGCGCTGGCGATGTCATCGATCTCGCCCATGTGCCCGACCGGGTGCAGTGCGCCCAGGGCGGCGTGGGTTTCTTCGCCGTGCATCGGGGTCTTGATGATGCCGGGCGATACTGCGTTCACCCGAATGCCGCGCTTGGCGTATTCGATGGCCAGGGAACGGGTTGCCGCGTTCAGGCCACCTTTGGTCAGTGAGGCCAGTACCGATGGCACGCCGTCGATGGCGTGGTCGACCAGGCTGGTGGTGATGTTGACCACGTGGCCGCTGCCCTGTTTTTCCATCTCGGCGATGGCCAGTTGGGTGATGTAGAAGAAGCCGTTGACGTTCACCGACAACACATTGGCATAGTCTTCAGCGGTGTACGCAGTGAAGGGTTTGGCGATGAAGATCCCGGCGTTGTTGATCAGGGTATCGACTCGGCCGAAACGGGCGATGGCTTCACGAATCACGCGCTGTGCAGTCTCTGGCTCGCCGATGTCGCCGGCCACGGTGAGGATGTC
>NZ_JBLZRT010000040.1:0-56451 GCF_048564745.1 Microcystis sp. | reverse complement strand
ACCGCTCGATCGCATCATCGGAAATGGAGACATACTTAAGGGCCCGTTCTAGGCGACTGCTGGCATCGGTAAAGAGTGATTTCGACATGATTTTTTTCCCCCTATCTATCCCCATTAGAACACGGGAAAAACAGTATATTTGGCTACAGTTTATTTTTCTTAATTAACCATGCACGGGAATTGCCGAGTATTGGAAATTTTAGTACAAATGCTCGAACTGCCTCTCCCTGCTCCGCAGCTCCGGCACTCCCCTGCAATCTTAACGAGTGATTTAGATAATGAGATACAGGAATCAGGCATCAGCGAAAAGCTGATGCCTGAAGATAAGAAATCTGAGGCCGAAAAACAGCCAAGTTTTAGGCGACATTACCTGCTGTGGTCGTAATAATTTGACGTACCTGAGCATCGGTCAGATTAGGATTGGCATTCAACATTAGGGCTACCACTCCAGCTACATGAGGTGCTGCCATGGAGGTTCCACTCAAGAAACCATAGGCACCATTAGGGAGAGTAGAATACACTTGCACGCCTGGAGCGGTGACATACCTCATCGAAGAATTGGAGCCGGCACGATTGGAGAAGGAAGCCATCTGGTTAGAACTATTAACGGCACCTACGGCAAGACCCCAAGAGGTGGCACTGGAAGCGGGATAACTGGGTTGAGCTGCCCCCTCATTACCGGCGGCCATAACCACGATAACACCACGACTGCTGGCATACTGGAGGGCTGATTGAACCGCGCTGTCAGTGCTACCACCGCCCAAACTCATATTAATCACATCAGCACCGTTGTCTACAGCATAGCGAATGCCTTGGGCAACGCCACTATAGCTGCCACTACCAGAATCGCTCAAAACTTTCACCGGCATAATTCTGGAATTGTAGGCCACACCAGTGGCTCCGAAACCATTATTACGGGCAGCAATGGTTCCCGCCACATGGGTGCCATGGCGGTTGCCATCTAAAGTGTTATTATTGCCATTGGCAAAGTTCCAGCCATAAACGTCATCAACGTAACCGTTGCCATCGTTATCAAGACTATCATTGGCAATTTCGCCCGCATTCGTCCAAATATTGCCCGCTAAGTCGGCATGATTGCGGTCAACTCCTGTATCTAGTACAGCAACGACTACTCCTTGTCCTGTATAACCTCTTGCCCAAGCTTCGGGAGCATTAACTAAGTTAACCCCCCAGTCATTAGCACCACCAAAAGTGGGAACGTTGGCAAAAGGACTTTGATTCAAGGCTCCAGCGACGGCTTTCGCGGCATTAACTAAACCGTATCCTGAAATGGCACTATATCCGGGTACAACTGGGGCTGTGGTAGCCGAAACAGCGAGATTATAGTTGGTATTGCCACTATAGGGATAGACACGAATGTAGTAGGTGCCTGCACTCAACTGACGGGTAATGCTCTCAGAAGTCGTACCACCGTTAATAGAGGAGGCAATGAGAGAACCGCTACTATTTAACAGTTGCACGTCCGCGTCGGCGGTCATTCCAGTTAGACCGAGATTAAAGTTACTAGAATTAGCGAGGGTGAAACGATAGTAATCGTTGGTGTCGGTGCTTCCTACCCAATCGGTGTAACTGGTGGTGCTGGAACCGACGGTAATCACTCTGGCATTGGCGCGGGTATTGCCGGCTAGGTCAACGGAACTGGAAAGACCCACAAAACTACTTTGACCCGTTAAAAAATCATCGCCGTTAAGCCAAGAGGAAAGGGATTGGGATGATTGCCAGCGATTTTCTAGTCCTAGCTGGGATTCTTCCACAGAATTGCTTAAAAAGCCAGAATCCATGCCCTGGAGACTTTTGCGGAAAACAGGGGTAATCAAGTCGGAGCGTCCCAAACCTGATCCCACGCCAAGGGTTGGTAACTGGAAGATATCATCTAAAACATTGCTGTCTGATAGGTTGAAACTTTGGTCAAGCATATTTTTTCTCCTTGAGTGCTTCAGATGTGAGGTCAGGGGTTGGTTCCTAACTGTCGATACTTATTTCTGGGGAGTTGGGGGTTATTTCGATCTCCGCCCTCCCTTTACCGTCGTATAGTGTATAAGTCAGGTGAAAACTTTGACTGACATATACTGGGGGTGCGATCTAATGCTATGCAGTTAGTGGCTATGGTGGGAAAAATTGATGACTTATTCCCCGCCAAAAATTTCTCAAAACATGAGGAATCTAGACCATCTATATAGTTATAGATGTCGTTGGCGACAAAGTTATCTATCATGGTGTTCTAGTCGTTTTTTAGTGGTTAGATGGCTGAGATAACAATCAAGAAGATATGAGCAGACAGAGAATATTTGTGAGCTTTTGGGTAAGTCCCACAAAGAGTAGGCTAATTCAAATCTGAATTGCATTACTGTCCGAGTTTGTACGCCAATTCAAATCTGGATTCCACGGGAGCATCTCATTTATGCAAGTCAGTAATTATACTTATCCATAAAACTGGTTTCTAGCAAGGCTTTCAAAACAGCTTGACATAAAAACCTGATTTAGGGGTTACAAAGGTGAGATGCTCCCAGATTCCACCACCTCTGACATCATTCAATAGAATACCTTAAATGGGGTTTGATAGTCAAGACATTTTCGGGTAAGTATGAATTACAAACTACAAATTATGAATTATGAATTATGAAGTGGGGAGTGGGGTGATGAAATTATGAATCATAAATTGTAAACGACATTCCGCACATCTTCATATATTTTTATATATTTTTACATTCCCCAAGATGTTTTGAGGAAAAACCTTGATTGTAGAAACTACTATTGAGAACATTTTCAATAATTGATTTTTTATGAGAAAAAAAATTACAATTCTTCACCTTGATCAACATCCGTTATTGTAGCTATAGTCACTACTGGCAAGGGATTTTAAGCAATATATTGGTAAGAATTACCAATTGAATGTTAAGAAGTGCGGAAAGTGGGATAAATTATGAATTATGAAGTGGGCAGACCACTTCGTGCGCGACGTTCGGACGTTCGGCGAAGCTCAGTCGAGCCATTGCGGGGGGTGATGGGGTGATGGAAGCAGGGAGAAGGGAGAAAAAAGCGTTCGTGTTAGTGAGCTTGTCGAACTACTGAGCTTGTGCCGAAGTCTGACAGCTAACGAATGTTACGATTGTTACAACATCTTGACATTAATTCTGATACCCTGACAATGTGTCAATCTGTGCAGTAATGGGGCAGAAACTCAAGTGGTATCGATCCATATTTCTATTGTTGAGGGCAACCCGCACTTGCGATCGCTATTAGCTTGGCATCTGCAACAGGCCGGTTATTTGGTCAATCAATCGGCAACCCTGCAAAGTGCGCGTCAAGCTTTCCTTCATCGTCAACCAACCTTAGCAATTATCGATTCCGATTTGCCAGATGGGGATGGAATCGAACTCTGCCGTTGGCTTTATCAACAAAAACAGTCTTTAATACTGATTCTCTCGGCCCGTAATGGCGAAAAAGATGTGGTCAATGGTTTAAAAGCGGGGGCCGACGACTACCTGAGAAAGCCCTTTGGAATGCAAGAATTTATGGCTAGGGTAGAAGTGTTAACTCGTCGTTTAGGCAGTAGGGCTGCTCCCCTACACTTGGATTATGGCGAATTAAAAATAGATTTAGCCCAACGACGGGTACAATTTCGCGGGGAATATATCGAATTAACGCCCCAAGAATTTAGCCTACTCTACGTTTTAGCCCAAGCGGAGGGAACACCCCTATCAAGGGCCGATTTACTGCGTCGCGCTTGGCCCGAGGAAATTGATAATCCCCGGACAATCGATACTCATGTTCTCTCTCTGCGGAAAAAAATCGAAACCGATCCCAGACAACCTAATTTAATTCAAACCGTCCGCAACGTCGGCTATCGTTTCAATCTAGAAATGTTGGCCGAGATGACTTCAGCTTTAGAAGCTAATATTATTGCCCCCACCAAAGGCAATCATAACGGCCATTCCATTAGTAAAATTCCTGCTCACAATGTTAGTCGTTAATTCTGGCTTTGTCCGACTGATTAGCCGATTTTTTGCTGAAATCGTCTCCTAACCACTTAATCGAAGCGAGGAGACGAAGGGCAAATTAAACCGTAGTCACCATTGACCGATCTGCTTGTTGCTGAAATTCCGTCAATAAACGTCGGAATTCGTCGCCGTCAATGGTTTCCTGTTCAATCAGTATATCCACCAAGCGATCGATCGCCACACGATTGTCAAGGATAAGTTTTGTTGCTAAATCGTGGCATTGCTTGACAAGTTCCCGCACTTGTGCATCAATTTTCGCCATCATCGCGAAAGAATGGTCGGCATGATAACCAGCACCAGCACCACCGAGATAGGAATTACCATCCTCCTCTAGGGCAATCAATCCCAATTCCGACATTCCCAGACGCGTTACCATCTGTCGGGCCAGATAGGTGATTTTTTCAATATCATTACCGGCCCCGGTAGTCACTTCATCCTTACCGAAGACACATTCCTCCGCCACTCGTCCCCCTAATAATCCCGCAATTCGGGCTAATAACTGGGAACGACTGGTTAAACCCTGTTCTTCATCAGGAGTGAACCAAGTTAACCCCTGCGCTTGCCCCCGGGGAATCAGGGTGACTTTTTCCACTTGATCGTGACCGGGACAGAGAGTACCGACAATCGCATGGCCGACTTCATGATAGGCGATCAAACGCTTGGCTTTACTATCCACTAAAGCTCGCCCTTCCATACCGGCCACAATCCGATCGATCGCATCGTTGACCTCCTCCATAGTAATCGCCTCTTTGCGCCGTCTAGCGGTAAAAATCGCCGCTTCGTTGAGCATATTCGCCAAATCTGCCCCAGTAAAACCGGGGGTGCGCCTGGCGATCGCATCCAGAGCCACATCAGCAGCCACCTTTTTATCGCGAGAATGGACCTCCAAAATGGCCAAACGTCCCTTAGAATCTGGATAATCCACCACCACCTGTCGGTCAAAACGACCCGGACGCAGCAAGGCCGAATCCAAAACATCAGGGCGGTTGGTGGCGGCAATGACGATAATGCCAGTATTTCCCTCAAAACCGTCCATTTCCGTCAATAATTGGTTCAGGGTTTGTTCCCGTTCATCATTACCTCCCCCATAACCGATCCCTCTTTGACGACCAACGGCATCAATTTCATCGATAAAAACCAAACAAGGGGCATTTTCCTGGGCTTTTCGGAACAAATCTCGCACTCGCGACGCACCAACCCCGACAAACATCTCCACAAATTCCGACCCGGAGATGCTGAAAAAAGGTACTCCCGCCTCTCCTGCGATCGCTTTAGCCAGTAAAGTTTTCCCCGTCCCTGGGGGCCCGATTAACAGGACTCCCTTGGGGATTTTCGCGCCAATAGCCGTAAATTTTTCCGGTTGTTTGAGGAATGTTACCACTTCCTCTAGATCTTCCTTGGCCTCATCCACACCCGCCACATCATCGAATTCTATGCCGGTTTTCGCCTCCATCTGAAACCGCGCCCTTGATTTACCGAAGTTCATCGCTTGACCGGAAGCATTAGCAGAACGACGGATAATAAACACCAATAATCCCAAGACGATAATAATCACTAACAGGTTAGTGAGAACATTGATCAAGGCTGAATTGTCAGTGCTGGGGAGAATGCCGTACTCAATTTTTTTAGCATCGAGTTTCTTGATTAATTCGGGATTTTGGTCAAATAAATTGACTTCTTTCGGGGGATCCTTGTCCGTTTGACCGACGAGGGTAACTGCTGCCTGCTGCAAAGAAGGATTGATTTCCACCTTTTTTACCTTTCCTTGGTCGATCTTCTCTAACAATTCACCGTAGGTGAGGGTATTTTGGTTTTTTTGACTCCAAGCAGGAGTGACATGGCCAAAGGTTTGCAGAATCATCCAAGTGGTGACAATCCCTTTCCATACTGGCCGATGACCACGATTCTTGGCTGACTTGGCTCTAACTACGGTGAGTGGAGATTTTTGATCCATAATTGACTCTATATCTAGTTACCCTGTATTCATTGTGACAGATCGACTCGATCGTGACCACTGTTCTGTTTCCCTTAGGCACAACCCCGGGGGCAAATAGTGATGACGGTTTTTTGCTATATTGTATTCAGCTAGGTAGTCTAACCACTGCCTATCCCAATCACTAACAGTTTAGGGAAGTGGGTTTCGCCCGCTTTTTTTATTGTCTAAATCATGACCCATCCGCTCATCCCCGACCTGCTGCACCTAGCCACCCCTATCGCTGAAAACTTGGGGCTAGAAGTGGTCGATATCGTTTTCCAAACCAATAAAAGGCCTCCCGTCCTGCGCGTCGATATTCGCAATCTTGCGGGAGATACTGGTTTAGAGGACTGTGAGCAGATGAGTCGGTCCTTAGAAACCGCCCTCGACAGTCAAGAAATCTTACCCGGGGCCTACGTTTTAGAAATATCTAGCCCCGGCATTTCTCGACAACTGAGCAGTGAGCGCGAATTTCAGTCTTTTAAAGGTTTTCCCGTCATCGTTACCGGCCAGGATAGCCAGGGAAAACCGCAAGAATGGCGCGGAAAACTGCAAGGTAGAGACCAGCAATCTATTTATCTTAACCAAAAAGGTCGCTCCCTGACCATCGATCGCACTACCGTCATCAGCGTCCGTTTAGATGAGCGGCGGGATCAAAAGTAAAAAAAAGGACAGGAGACGGTCGCCAGGAGACTGCTTTTATTTATTCTCTCTATTGCCCATTGCCTGTTCCTTATTGCCTATTCCAAGTTCTAACTAATAACTCAAAAGTAAGGAGAAAAAATAATTATGGCTACTGTTAATTTGCCCGGTTTAAAAATAATGCTCGAAGAAATTAGCCAACGACATAATCTGCCCAAAAATGCCGTACAGGAAGCCTTGCGTGAAGCCCTAATCAAGGGTTACGAACGTTATCGACGCGCCCAAAGTTTAGAAAAAGCTGCTCAATTTCATGAAGATTATTTCAATAACTTTGATGTGGAATTAGACGTAGAAGAAGAAGGCTTTCGCATCCTTTCGACTAAAACTATTGTGGAAGAAGTGACCAATCCCGACCATCACATCGGTCTCAAAGAAGTGCAAGAAGTAGCCGATGAGGCCCAGTTAGGGGATGAAGTAGTTCTTGATGTCACCCCCGACCAAAAAGAATTTGGTCGCATGGCGGCGATTCAAACTAAACAGGTTTTACTGCAAAAACTGCGGGATAACCAACGTAAATTGATTCAAGAGGAGTTCCAAGATCTGGAAGGAACCGTTTTACAGGCCCGGGTTGTCCGTTTTGAAAGACAGGCCGCTATTGTCATGGTACAAAGCACCTACGGTCAACCAGAAGTGGAAGCAGAACTACCGAAACGGGAACAGCTGCCCAACGATAACTATCGGGCTAACGCCACCTTTAAAGTGCTGCTCAAAAAAGTCCTAGAAGGTTCTCACCGCGGCCCGCAATTAATCGTTTCCAGAGCGGCGGCGGGCTTAGTAGTATATCTGTTCGCTAACGAAGTTCCCGAAATCGAGGAGGAAATCGTGCGTATTGTCGCCGTCGCTCGAGAAGCCAATCCCCCCTCCCGTCACGTTGGTTCGCGCACAAAAATCGCCGTCGATACCCTAGAAAGAGACGTGGATCCGGTTGGGGCCTGTATTGGGGCCAGAGGTTCGCGGATTCAAGCCGTGGTGAACGAATTGCGGGGAGAAAAAATCGACGTGATTCGCTGGTCTCCGGATCCAGCCACCTACATCGCCAATGCCCTTAGTCCCGCCCGTATTGACCAAGTTTTGTTCACTAATGCCGAAGAAAGACAAGCATTGGTACTGGTTGCCCAGGATCAATTGAGTTTAGCGATTGGCAAAGAAGGACAGAACGTGCGTCTAGCCGCCCGTCTGACGGGCTGGAAAATCGATATTAAGGATATCGCCCTTTATAAAGGAGAACAAGAGGTAAAAACCGATGAAACCGACCCAGAAGCGCAGGATTTAGACCAAGAATGAACCCCTTCGTCAATTATCGACGCTGTATTAGCTGCCGTCTCTTCGCCCCGAAAGAATCTTTTTGGCGAATTGTCCGACTACACCCGTCCGGACAGATACAATTAGATCAAGGAATGGGAAGAGCTGCCTATATCTGTCCGCAACCTAACTGCCTGCAATTAGCCAGGCAAAAAAATCGTCTCGGACGGGCCCTAAAAGCCAATATTCCCGAAACGCTCTATGAATCCTTGCAAGAGCGCCTCGGGACTGCCAAGCAAGGTCGTCCAAATCAGGATTAAAATTGACGATCATAGCCACAAAATCGTTACCATGGAAAGGGGGCAGTCCTGACAGGATCAAAAAATCAGCCAACTTATAGGATCACTAACACTTTAGCCGGGGGATAATGGATGAGTAACGCGAAAGTCAGAATTTACGATTTATCAAAAGAATTGAATCTAGACAACAAAGACATTTTGGACATCTGTGACCAGTTGAACATCGAGTACAAGAGCCACAGTAGCACGATCAGCGAAGAGGATGCCCAACGCATCAAGGCAATTGCTGCGAAGGGAGTTGTTTCGAGTACCAGCAAAAATAGCACGGGTCAGCGAGAATCGGTTAGTCCTGCCGAAGAAAAAAAACAAAAGATTTTAGCCCTGCATAAACACAACCGCCCCGAAACTGGCGAAGAAGGGGAAATCTATCCCGGGCCTGCTGGTTCCTCAGCTAAACCGACTTTAATCAGTCCTCCCCGTCCCCCAGTTAAACCCCTCGTTGCTGCCCCAGGGCGCGACGGTGCGGCCGAAAAAACTCCCCCCACCGCTGCAGAGATGCCATCTCAGTCCGCCAGTTTTAAAGAAACCCCGACCGAAACCCCGCTAGTGCCAGAAGCATCCTCCACCTTAATCGCCCCACCTAATCGACCTTCCCTCACCCCGAAACCACGCCCTGAAAGCGCCTCGGGCCGGCCAGAACCCCGATCTAAAAATGCCCCCGGCAGTAACGACAGGCCCCCTTGCCCTGAGCCAAGTCGAAGGGGGGGGGAAAAACGCGAGCGCGGCGAGAGCGAAAACGCCCCTAATCCTGAGCGCAGGGCTGGCTTGGCTAAACCAGAAAAACCGACCCTCCACCGCAAACCTGACGGAAAAAGCCCGAAACTGGGGGAACCAGCTAGAGAAGTGCGGGAGACGGTGGAATTGAAGCGCCCAGTTCGCCCCGGTATGCCCGCTAAAATCTCGGCTACCGGCGAGGAAGAAACCGACACCACCAAGAAATCTGGTGTTGATGGCACAGAAATCGATACGGATACCGGATTGCTCGGAGCAGACGGGCCCAAAAAACTCAAACGACCGACCATGCCCCCTCGCATGGCCAAAAAATCTACCTGGGAAGAAGAAGAAGAAGAAGAGAAAAAAGCGGCTAAAACCGCCAAAACTGCTGGCAAAAACAAACGCCGCACCCAAGCCCTCTTTGAAGATGACGATGATCTAGAATCGGAACTATCCGGGTTAATCAATACCCCCAGTTTTACCCTTTCCACCGCTCGTCCCCCCAAACCGCCCAGCGCTAAAGCTGCCACCCCCGGCACCCCAACAGCAGTCAAAGTTAAGCGCCCCAGTAAACCAACCGCCCACACCGGCAGCCCGAAAAGCGAGCGCCAAGAACCCCAAGAGGAAAAACGTCCGGAAAGCATCGTCGTCACTGGCAGTCTCACCGTGCGCGACCTCTCGGAATTGATGAAAGTCCCCGAAACCGAGATCATCAGAACCCTATTTTTTAAAGGGATGGCGGTTAATATCACCCAAACTCTCGACGTGGACACGATCGAAATGATCGCCAGGGACTTCGAGATCGCCGTGGAAACCCCCAGCACCCAGTCGGCGGCGATCAAAACCACGGAAATGATCGATGTCTCCGACTGGGAAAGTCTCCAGCGTCGTCCCCCCGTCGTCACCATTATGGGTCACGTTGACCACGGTAAAACCACTCTCCTCGACTCGATCCGCAAAACCAAAGTCGCCCAGGGGGAAGCCGGCGGCATCACCCAGCACATCGGTGCTTACCACGTCGATGTGGAACATAACGGCAAACCGGAACAGATTGTCTTTTTGGATACCCCCGGCCACGAAGCTTTTACCGCTATGCGCGCCCGCGGGGCGAGAGTCACCGATATAGCGGTGCTGGTGGTAGCCGCCGATGACGGCGTACAACCCCAAACGAAAGAGGCAATCAGTCACGCCAGGGCCGCGGAAGTCCCCATCGTGGTGGCGATTAACAAAGTCGATAAACCCTCGGCTAACCCCGACCGGATTAAACAGGAATTGACCGAACAGGGACTGGTGGCCGAAGATTGGGGCGGTGAGACGATTATGGTTCCCGTTAGCGCCCTGCGGGGTGAAAATCTCGATAATCTGCTGGAAATGATCCTCTTGGTGGCAGAAGTGGAGGAATTGGTCGCTAACCCCGATCGCTTGGCTAAGGGAACCGTGATCGAAGCTAACCTCGATCGCACCAAAGGCCCCGTGGCTACCCTGCTCGTCCAGAATGGCACTCTCCGCGTCGGTGATAGCATCGTCGCTGGTTCCGTTTTCGGCAAAATTCGGGCGATGATCGATGATCGCGGTCAAAAAGTCGAAGCGGCCACCCCCTCCTTCGCCGTGGAAATCCTCGGTCTTAGTGATGTGCCAGCCGCCGGCGATGAATTCGATGTCTATGAAAGTGAGAAAGAGGCCCGATCAATTGCCGATCAACGGGCGATCGAACAACGCAACACCCGTTTACAACAGGCCCTCTCCTCCCGTCGCGTTAGCCTTAGCACCCTCTCTATCCAAGCGCAAGAAGGACAACTCAAGGAACTTAATCTCATCCTCAAGGCAGATGTGCAAGGTTCCGTCGAGGCTATCCTCGGTGCGCTCAAACAGTTACCCCAAAACGAAGTGCAGATTCGGGTTCTCCTCGCCTCTCCGGGGGAAATCACCGAAACCGATGTGGATCTGGCCGCCGCTAGTGGTGCGGTGGTGGTGGGCTTTAATACCACCCTTGCCAGTGGAGCCAGAGCATCCGCTGATCGGGAAGGAGTCGATATCCGCGATTACAATATCATCTACAAGCTTCTCGATGATATTCAAGGGGCGATGGAAGGTCTTCTCGACCCCGAAGAAGTGGAAGAACACCTCGGTTTCGCCGAAGTGCGTGCTGTCTTCACCGTCGGTCGTGGGGCCGTGGCGGGCTGTTATGTCCAATCTGGTAAACTGGTGCGGAATCGCTTCCTGCGCGTGCGTCGCGGCAAGGAAATTGTTTATCAGGGAGTTCTCGATTCCCTCAAACGGATGAAGGAAGATGCCCGGGAAGTGGCCACCGGTTTCGAGTGCGGTGTCGGTGTTTCTAAATTCAATGACTGGAAAGAAGGCGATATTATCGAAGCCTACGAAATGGTCATGAAACGTCGCACTTTATCCAGTTAATTACACTTGAACCGTCAGGAGTCGGGAGTCAGTTATCAGTTATCAGTCATAATTCCCCCACTCCCCCATCTCCCCACTTCATAATTCATAATTCATAATTTATAATTTATAATTCTCATTTCCCTCTATGAAATCAGAACCTTTTTTGTGGATTCATCTGGCAGGGTTAGCGGGTTTGCCAATCTTTTTACAAATCGCTTGGATTGGTTTAGCTGTGGGCGATCCCTTGCCTTTTCTTTGGCTAGAATGGCTATTTCTGGGAGCGATCGCTATCATTCCCGTCTTTTGGATGCAGTGGACAAAACCTTTTGATATCTTTAGTCTTTTGTTGGTTGCCCTAAAACCTAGTCAACTCACCCCCGAACAGTTAAAAATTCTCTCTCTTTTTAAACGTCCTCGCCATCGTCTTCTTACTCTTTTGGGAGTCGTCCTCCTAATTCTCATCGCTTGGCCCATCTATAATTTTGCCCCTCTAGCGGCTGCCGTGGCCGCCTATCTCCCCCAATGGCGGCTTTTAGGTTTAGTCATCGCTGCGATCGCTCTCCTCTTAAGTCACCTATTTCTACAGGTTCCTCTGAGTGTTCTCGGGGTTTTAGCCACGAAGGAAAGTGACTGGACAGCCACCGAAGCTTTAGTTATTGAGCGCATTCCTGAGTTATTTACCATTGTTGGTCTAAAAGTTAATAAAATTATCTAAATTAGCCAAAATGCCGACAATTTCTGCGGTTCGACAGGCTCACCGTCCACTAGGAATGCCAGATTGATCGCCCGTTTAAGGGTTGAATATTCCTCGCATTACGCGGAAAAATCGCGGCCAATTGTTGCAGTTGTTGGGGAGAAATTTCGATCGCATTTTGCCAGACTAACCAGAGAACATCCTCGCTACAGGGAGGAGTGGACAAAGACCCGCGATATTCATAAAAATCGCTATTTTCTGGCAGTAAAAGCCCAGCATTGACCCAAGTATCGGGGATAATCATTTCAGGAGAAGGTTCTCGGGGCAAATAATCCCAAATCGTTTGTAAATAGGGATTATTTGCCCCGATTTCGGCTAAGATACCCACAACTGCTAAATTTCCCCTATCATTCCCATGCACTAAATGAATTTCCAGAGGGAAAGACTGACCTTTAATCCGATGTTCGCTGGGGTGATGAAAATGGAACTGCAATAAATCCCAGTTTTCGCCGTGAAAACTCATATTTCCACCTTTTTCGGTCTGAACTAAGATTGTACGACCGTTATGGCGAATTTTTAGGGGTACAGGACGATAATTAAAGGTGGGGTGGTATAGCTCTTTTTCAGTCACTATACTCAGATCGATCGGTGTTTGTTGCTTTCCCGTGCTGCAGAGGCGATAATTCCTTGATAATTCGCCCCAATGGTCAATATTTTGATAATTCCAAGCAAATTCTGGATTAATAGCTCCAAAAAGAGCATGAGAGCCTATAAATTGCAGTAATTCTCGTCTATACATGGGATTAAATTCAGCAATCATCAGATAATTAGCAATTTTCTTGGGGATTTATGCCCAATTCCCGCAGTTTAGCCGCTAATTTTGCGGCTTTCTTCCTATTGTGCCGCTTCTGGGTAGGGTTGATTCATTCTCCGAATCTAATTCTTTTTTTTTGCTACCCTTAATCGCTGATGAGGTAATACCAATTCTCCCAAGTCTGACTACAGAAGTTTAATACCCCTAAATCCCCCTTAAAAAGGGTGACTTAAATTCGATGTGTAGTTTTCATTTAGAGAAATGGTATAAGCTAGGGAGCAGGGAAGTACAGGTTTTTGCTCTCATAGTAGGTTGATTCATGAATCAACTCTCATAGTAGGTTGATTCATGAATCAACCTACAAAGCACGACGTTTGGAAAAATTTTCAGATATGTATTTCCTAAAAATCGACTAAAAACGTTGCCAGATAAGAATTTGAGAGAATGACATTTGAGAGAATGAAACGACCCTACTCTAGGCAATAACCTTCGCCTATTATGCCGATGATACAATTACGATAATCTCCCCATTAAATCCCTGTACGGGCGAAGCATTCGTGCATAATCTATCGCTGAAACCCTAGATTTTATATCCCAATGCTTCGCCCCTACCCATCAATTCCCCATCTGCCACGCTATGAATGAACAACGCACCCAATACCGTCTAAACTATGATTTTTTTTGATTGTTTGATTGACTATTATTTTTTTCGGCTATCGTCCCTGCGATAGAATTCTGATAATCTCCCCATTCAATCCCCTACCCCGACCAATGTTTAGGCCATGCTAGAATGGTGATAAAAGCATAGAATCCTATGTAGTTTAATTAATGGATGAAGATTCTACAGCGTTCAAAAGGCTTTAGATAATCCGGCTTGTTTCAAAACTGCATTGGCAGTATGGCGTGATTTAATAGTATTATCAACTACAAATCTTCTTTCTGTCAGAGGACTATACCAAATTTCATGATCTCCTTTACCTTGACGTTCAAAATAACATCCAGCTGCTGAGAGCAGTTTTTTTAATGCAGGTGTTAAAGAAGTAGCCATCTAAACAGCGCACTCAATTGATTCTTGACGATGACTAATTAGTTCAAAAGTTATCGGTGCTTGAGGTTCAAGAGTAATTAGATGATTGAGTTGTAATAATTCTGGAATCATCTGTCGTAATTTAGCTGTTAAAGCTTCGATGGTATCAGCTTCGGTGACTAATCCAGGAATATCTTCACTCTCTGCTACCCAAACTTGCGCCTCTCGATCCCAAAATGCTTCTACTTGGTACGGTTTTTGATTCATGATGATTTAGTTCAAGTGAGTAGAATTAGCTTATCTATCAATCAAGATTATACAGTGCGATCGCTTTTCTGACAATCTTACCACCAATCCCCAACTCTTGATGATTGCCGATGAATCGCTTATAACTGAATTAACCGCCACCATCTACCACGCTATGAATGAACAACGCACCCAAGCTTATCTAAACCCATTTGACAGAGTATAATCTATGGATATATTGGATTCTCGATTTTTATTCATTCAGATAGCAGGAAGCCTCTATGACACTGATTCACAAAGTTTATAACGCTTTTCATCCATTTCAACCATTGCCTGCCGGTGATCGCGCCTATGTGAGTTGTAGTGAGGTGAGAGGAGATGAAAATATTTTCAGTGAGATTGGTAATGCCATCTTGCTCTCAGATCAACCCACTTGTCAACTTTATACAGGACATAGAGGGGTAGGGAAATCTACAGAATTGTTGCGTCTTGAGGAATATTTAAAGCAAAATGGTTGTTCTGTTATCTATTTCCCTGCAACTGAAGGAGATATTGATGAAATAGATGTTCACTATACTGATATTATATTAGCCTGTACCCGTAATATTTTAGAAAAACTTAAAAATTATTCTACCCCGAACTCGGTATTACAATGGTTACAATCTCGATGGGGAGAATTAAAAGATTTAGCTTTGTCCGATGTTGAATTTAGTCAACTTTCGATTACATCTCAGATTAATATTTTTACTAAATTAACTGCTAGTTTAAGAAGGATTCCTAGTACCCGTGAAACCATCAGAAAACAAGTTGATTTGCATAGTATATCTTTAATTGAAGCCTTAAATGAGTTTGTTAGCGATGCTCAGAAAAAATTACCCAATGATAATTCTAAATTAGTCGTAATTGCTGATAATTTAGATAGAATTGTGCCTATTGAAAAAGGGAAGGGTAAGACTAATCACGATGAAATTTTTATCGGTTACAGTAGTCAGTTAACCTCTCTAAATTGTCATGTCGTTTATACTGTCCCTATTTCATTAGCATATTCTAGCCAAGCTACAGAATTACGCAATATCTATGCTAGTCCCCAAATATTACCGATGATTATGGTTAAAGATCGCCATAATCAGTTATATGGAAATGGTTTAAATAAACTCAAAGAAATTATTGAAGCAAGAGTTCATTTAATTGACTCTAATATTAATATAGATAATCAAGTTTTTGAAAATAAAGAAACTCGTATTAATCTTTGTAAGATGACAGGCGGTCATGTTCGTGAACTGATGCTTTTGATGCAAACTGCTATGCGTCAATCTGGGATTTTACCTATTACAGAAAGAGCGGTTAATCGTGCTACAAATGAAGCAATGGATGCTACTTATCGAAGTGCTGTTGATTCTGATGAATGGCAAAAATTAGCACAAGTTTTTCAGTCAAAAAATATCCCTAACGAGGAGGAATACAGAAGTTTATTGTTTCGTCGTTGTATATTAGAATATCGAGATTTTGATCAAAACAGAAACCCTGTTCGTTGGTATGATGTCCATCCTTTGTTAGAAGGAACTTCTGAGTTTCAAGAAGCTATCAAAAAATTAGAAATAATTAAGCCATGACGAAGTTATTAACTCAGTATGATAAAAATATTAGAGAAGATGAACGAGAAGTATATTTGACTCTCTGTAGAGATTTGCTATGGAGAGATGGTTTTGGGATTTTATTTGTCCAATGTACTCCTTTGCAAGAAAATTGGATTATTGAAAAACTGAAAAAAGATATAAAAAAAAATATTGATATTTTAGAGATAAAACAATCAACTGATAATCTGTATGATTTAATCGCTTTTAAAACCCAAGAAAAGCAAATTGATATTTTATTAATACAAGGATTAGAAGAACCATTAAAAAATCATGTTAATTTTATCATCAGTAATCATAAAAATTCGCATAAATGTTATTATTTTCCACCATTATTAGCACATCTTAATTGGCAAAGAGAAAGATTTAGAGATGATTTTAACTTGTGTTTAGTATTTTTAGTCCGGGATTACATTCTAAAATATTTAGTTCGTCATGCGCCTGATTTTTATGATTGGCGTTCTGGTGTTTTTAAATTTCCTGTTAGCAAAGAAATTGGTTTATTACGTTCTGATAATCTTTTTTCTTATCAAGAAACGGAATTCAAAACTCCTAATTATGAGTTAGCAGAAATACCTGAAGCTTATTTAACTTTTCTTCAAGAAATATTAGAGGCAGAATTTGAAAGTAATAGCGATTCTGCTCTCATCCATTCTATTTTACAAAAAAAAATTAGTAGATTAGATGAGAATTTTGCTAAATTACTTCAGCAATGGATTCTGCATATTTTTGTGGGGCTAAAACCAGAAGAACAAGATTTAATTAGTGGATTAGTAGAAAATCTTTGCATTGATATAAGCCAATTTTCTTTGGGAAACATTGCTGATAATTTAGAAATAGCTCTTGCTGGTTTAACTACTCTCTTAGAATTTTATTCTTTTGAACAGTTCCCTGAACGATCAGCAAGACTTAAAACCCTTCTAGGGATAGTTTATAGTCAAAGAATTAGGGGAGATAAAGCTGATAATTTAGAAATAGCTATTAATTTCTATTGTCAAGCCTTAATAGTTTATACTTTAGAAGCTTTTCCTCAAGAATGGGCAACTTTACAAAATAATCTTGCTACTGTTTACATTGACAGAATTAGAGAAGATAAAGCTGAAAATTTAGAAAGGGCAACTTATCATTGTCAAGCAGCACTAAAAGTTAAAACTTTTGAGACTTTTCCTTATGATTGGGCAATAGCAATGAATAACTTAGGGTCTGCCTATATTAACAGAATTAGAGGAGATAAAGCTGAGAATTTAGAAATAGCTATTACTTTTTATTATAAAGCCTTAACAGTTTATACTTTAGAAGCTTTTCCTCAAGAATGGGCAACTTTACAAAATAATCTTGGTACTGCTTACACTGACAGAATTAGAGGAGATAAAGCTGAAAATTTAGAAAGAGCTATTATGTTTTATCAAGAAGCACTAAAAGTGAGAACTTTTGACGCTTTTCCTTATGATTGGGCAGAAACTCAAAATAATCTTGCTACTGCTTACCTTAAGCGTATCAGAGGAGAGAAAGCTGAGAATTCAGAAAGAGCTATTATGTTTTATCAAGAAGCGCTAAAAGTGAGAACTTTTGATGCTTTTTCTTATGATTGGGCAGAAACTCTAAACAATCTTGGTAATGCTTACCGTGACAGAATTAGAGGCGATAAAGCCGAAAATTTAGAAAGGGCGATCGCCTTCTACACAGAAGCCTTGAAAATTTATACTTTTGATGCTTTTCCTCAGGATTGGGCAATGACACAAAATAATCTCGCTACTGCTTACTCAGATAGAATCAGAGGAAATAAAGCAGAGAATTTAGAAAAAGCGATCGCTTCTTATCACAATGCCTTAAAAATCCGCACAAAAGAAGCTGATCCTCTCGGTTGTTTACAAACTGCTAACAATTTAGCCAACCTACACTACAACGAAGAACAATGGCAACCTGCCACAGAAGCCTATCATATCGCCATTGAAGCCGTCGAAAATGCACGCTTAGAAGCATTAAACCCCCAAAGTCGCCAAGAAGTTTTATCTAATGCTATTGATGTCTTCCATCGCATTGTGCAAGCGCATCTTAACCTCAATCAGCCTGAGAAAGCTTTAGAATATATCGAACGCAGTAAAGGGCGTAACCTGGTGGAGTTAATGACCCAGAAAAATCTACACCCCGAAGGAGTTAGTCAAGAAATTATCGCCCAATTAAATGAATTAAAGCAAAGAGTTGTTAATGAACAAATTCGCTTACAACATCAAAGCATTAATCAGAATTTAATGCGTAGTGATAACCTAACTCCCTACGTTCAAGATCATAGTTATCTGAAAGAATATCAACAAGACTTAGATAATTTTATTGCAAGAGAAATTAAAGATCCTCTCTTTAGCCTCACTCAAAAAGTTGAGCCGATCCCATTTACAGAGATTCAGGCTTTAACTGATGCTGAAACTTGTCTGCTGCAATGGTACATTACAGGGGAGAAAATACTCGCTTTTGTGGTGTCTGCTGAGGGAGAGGTTAAAGTTTGGCAATCTTCCGAAAATGATAAAAATCAATTCTTGGATACATTCAATAATTATCGACAGCTTTACTACTCCAAAAATGGCAAGCAAGAATGGAGAAATCAACTGTCTAACCTCTTACATACTTTTGCTGATACTCTGCATATTAATGATATTCTTGCCCTTATTCCCGATACTTGTCAACGCTTAATTATTATCCCCCATTGGTTTCTGCATATTCTCCCTATTCACGCTTTCCCGATTAACAAAAACCAAATTTTGCAGGACAAATACAATATACAATATGCCCCTAGTTGTCAAATCTTGCAAAAAATTACCCAAACTTCTCACCATTCCGACTTTAATAAACTGTTCGCCATTCAAAACCCCACCAAAGACTTATTTTACACTGACTTAGAAGTTAATATCCTCTCAACTTTCTTTACTGAATCTCAAGTTATCGCTAAAGATAACGCCACTAAAAACGCTGTTCTTCCCCATCTCAAATCCTCAGATAACCACTGTTATCACTTCTCCTGTCATGGAAGCTTTAACCCCGATAATCCCCTAGAATCCGCCTTATTTTTAGCCAATAAGGAACCCCTAACATTAGGCGAAATCTTTGAACTGCGCTTGAATAAATGTCGCCTTATCACCCTTTCTGCCTGCGAAACTGGCTTAATTGATTTAAACTCTATCAGCGATGAATATATCGGTTTACCCAGTGGTTTTCTGTTTGCAGGAAGTCCCAGTGTTGTCAGTAGTTTATGGACACTTAATGACCTGTCAACTTCCTTCTTGATGATTAAATTATATGAGATTTTATTTGATGAGAATCAGCAAGTTTCTGTACCAGTTGCTTTAAAACAAGCTCAAAACTGGTTAAAGAATTTAACCGTACAAGAATACTTTAATCAGTTGGATAGTTGCCTAAAAATTGTCAAGTCAATGCAACAAAAATTCACATCAAAAGAATTTAATCGATTGATGGATATGATTGAAGATGAACAAATTAGAATAAAAGGGTTTGAACTTAATTATAAGCTGTTCAATAACCCTTTTTATTGGGCTGCTTTTACCGCATCAGGTATCTAAACTAATCACAAAAATTGTCTAATGTTTCCCTAAAAACGTGAATAGCGAGAGGAGTTGCTACCACTACCAAAACTGGATTACCAGAAGTAGCAAGTAAACCAACTAATCCGCCTAATATATTAGGTGCTAAATCATCTTTAACTCGGTCATGACATATTAATTGACGTGCTTGGGTGATAGCTTGTTGCCAAAAATTATCTTCATCTGCTCTCACTGTATCAATATTTGAACGCCTTGCTAATCTAATAGCAGCATACTCCAAATCGCCATCACAACGCTCAATCACGTCAATATCTCCTAATGCGTTAGAATCCTCTGCCAATTCAGCGCGAAACTGGGCAATTTCTTCGGGGGTTACTTTAGTTGATTCAATATTCATAGGTTGTTCTTATTTAGGGTTTGCTGAAAAAGTAGGGGCGAAGCATTCGGGCAATAACCTATCGCTGAAACCTTAGATTTCCTATCCGAATGCTTCGCCCCTACAGGATGGGATCGCTGATGAAGAGGCAAGGTTTTGAACCACGATTCTCGCAAAACAGGTGCAAGGTTTTGCGAGAAAGGCCCTAAAGTCCTTACCTCGCCTACATTTCATATTTATTCAGCAAACCCTATTTACAGACAATGCTAATTGTATAGTTTCTATTTTGCCCTCTATTGATAGTTTTTAATAGAAAGTGTTAATCTAACTGGTTACTGATAACTGAAAAGGTTCTTAATTCCCTACCATTGTGATAATTGCTGTCATTTAAACCACGACAAAATTAACTAATTTGCCCGGGACAACAATCACTTTTTTGATTTCCTTGCCCTCTAAATAACGTTGGGCGATTTCTGATTCCAGGGCGAGGGTTTCTAGGGTGCTTTTATCGGCACTAGCGGGAACTTGTATCGTGCCTCTGGTTTTTCCCAAAATTTGGATGACAAGGGTAATCTCGTCCACAATCAGGGCAGTAGGATCAACTTTTGGCCAGGGTTGCAGGTGAATTGATTGGCTATGGCCTAAAGCTTGCCATAATTCTTCGCTAAGATGGGGAGCAAAGAGGGAAAGTAAGATTAATAGGGTTTCGATTCCTTCCCGATAAATGGGGGATGCAAAACACTTATTATCCCCTAAAGCGTTACTGAGTTTCATCAATTCGGAAATGGCGGTATTAAATTGATAATCTCCTTCTAAATCCTCGGAGATTTCTTTAATAGCGGTGTGAATTGCCCGTCTTAAATCCTTGTCAGTTTTCGAGAAAGTTTCTATTTTTTTGACTTGCTTGGGTTTATTTTCAATATATTCGCTGACTAAACGCCACACCCGATTAAGAAAGCGAAATTGTCCTTCTACCCCCGCATCATCCCACTGTAAATCTTTTTCTGGGGGTGCAGTAAAAAGTATAAACATTCGGGCAGTATCGGCCCCATATTTTTCCAGGACTTTCAGAGGATCAACGCCGTTATATTTCGACTTAGACATTTTTTCAAAGAAGAAAGATAGAACTTCTCCCGTGTCTTTATCGCAATATTTATCCTCTTTATAGATAACATTTTCTGCGGGGACATATTTGCCAGTTTCGGGATTTTTGTAGGTTAATCCCTGTACCATTCCCTGGGTTAATAGACGGTTAAAAGGTTCATCGACATTAACTAAACCTCGGTCTCTTAAAACTTTGGTAAAGAAACGAGAATAGAGTAAATGTAGGATAGCGTGTTCGATTCCTCCGACGTATTGATCCACGGGCATCCAATCATTAACCTTCTCGAATTGAAAGGGTATATCTTCATTTTTAGCATCGGTATAACGGAGGAAATACCAACTAGAATCGATGAAAGTATCCATAGTGTCGGTTTCCCGTTTTGCGGGAGTGCCACAGCGAGGACAATCCACATTTACCCAGTCTTCTAATTTGGCTAAAGGAGAAGCACCTCGACCGCTAAATTCGACATTTTCCGGTAAAGTAACGGGTAAATTATCGATAGGTACTGGTACGGTTCCACAGTTAGGACAGTGGATAACTGGAATCGGACAACCCCAATATCTTTGACGGGAAATTAACCAATCCCGGAGGCGATATTGTATTCTAGCTTTGCCGTAACCTTGGGCAGTGGCATAATCAATAATAGCGGTTTTTCCTGCTGTAGAATTCAGTCCATTAAATTGAGCGGAATTAATCATAATTCCTGCTTCTGTATAGGCCTCTTTTAACTCAATTTCGCCACTTTCTGGAGTAATAACTATCTTAATTGGTAGGTTATTTTCCTGAGCGAATTTAAAATCGCGACTGTCGTGAGCCGGGACTCCCATTACTGCACCAGTACCGTATTCGTAGAGGACATAATCAGCAATTAAAATCGGAATTTCTTCACCAGTAAAAGGATTAATTGCCAGTCCTCCGGTTTTAATACCGCGTTTGGGTTTATCTTCGGCAGTTCTTTCTAATTCGCTTTCGCTGGCTATCTCTTGAATAAAAGTTTCTACGGCCGATTTTTGTTCGGGAGTGGTAACTTGTAAAGTTAAGGGATGTTCGGGAGCAAGTACCACATAAGTGACTCCATAAACCGTATCGGGACGAGTGGTAAAAACGGCAATTTTTTCTGTGGAGTTAACAAGAGGAAATTCTAAATAAGCACCTACCGATTTACCAATCCAGTTGGCCTGCATGGTTTTAACCCGTTCTGGCCAACCGGTAAGTTTATCTAAATCAGTGAGTAATTGTTCGGCATAATCGGTGATTTTTAGGAACCATTGCCGGAGTAATTTTCTTTCTACTTTAGCACCCGATCGCCAAGATTTTCCTTCACTATCTACCTGTTCATTGGCCAAGACAGTTTGATCGATAGGATCCCAATTCACTGCCGCTTCTTTTTGGTAGGCTAATCCCGATTCAAAAAACTGTAAAAATAGCCATTGGGTCCAACGATAATATTCCGGGGAACAGGTGGCAACTTCTCTTTCCCAATCGATAGATAATCCTAACTGTTGTAATTGCCGTTTCATCTGGGCAATATTTTGATCAGTCCATTTTGCCGGAGGAACTCCCCTTTCAATAGCGGCATTTTCTGCGGGTAATCCGAAAGCATCCCACCCCATGGGATGCAGGACGCGATAACCCTGCATTCTTTTCAGACGGGCAATCACATCGGTGATAGTATAGTTACGAACGTGACCCATGTGCAGGTTGCCTGATGGATAGGGGAACATGGAGAGGGCGTAAAATTTCGGTTTATCGGCGTTTTCTGGGGTTTTGTCCAATCCCATTTGCTGCCAAATCTTCTGCCACTTCTGTTCGATTTCTGCGGGGTTGTACGGCACTGGGGTCTTTTCTCCTGAGTTTTATCTATCCTTCCTATTTTACAGCAGCCGGCTGGGGGCGATTGCCAGTCTTGGGGTTATCTACCCTAGCAAAAACCCTCTGGGTTTTAAGTAAGTGGTTCTAATTAAATATGAAGATAGATTTTGGGTTCTATCCCCCCTATCGATTAGTCAGATCTTTCTTAACAAAAAGAGAAGAAACTTAAAAAAAGGGGAAACGATTGATAGCTATAGTTTTGAAAGAAAGAATCAAGGTGGAGGTCAGCAAAAAAATGGAGAAATGGGCAGCCCAAGAATTACAGTATGGTGGAAAACTTGGCTGGACAGCTTAGTACAAGTGTTCTAAAAGTTTCGGAAAATCTAGCCGCGATGAATGGCAATCTTTGTGTGACACTATTTATAAAAAGGTTCCGCTCAATTTATTCTTGATCAATATGCTATTAAAATTACCTCAAAACCTGAAAATTAAGCGACTAATATTATTAGTATTCTGCCTAGGAATAGGAGTATTTGTCTGGTGGTTATCCTGGCAATCCACCGGGATGAGCCAAATTCAACGACCCGAAACAGTTGCCCAACAAATTTACCAAGCAATGCCAGATTTACCGAAAGAAAACAACTATATCCGTCGAGAGACAGGAGCGATCGATCCGAATAATACTTTAATCAGTCGCTTCCTTCGTTATCATCAAGATACCAAAAAAAGATTTACTCTCATCCGTTTTGATTGGCAATTAACCCTAGGGGATTACCTAGGAGTGAACGAGAAAATCAGCGAAGAAAACTATCCCGGACAAGCAACCCTTACCGTTAATCCCATGGCTGCCGATATCAAAGCGATGAACAGTCTTAATCGTCGTCAACGGCAGCAGTTAGTCACCCTTCTAGTCGAAATTTATAACCCCGCTATTCTCCCCCAAGAAACCCCCAATCCTAGTCCTTCTCCTAGTCCCTCTCCCCCTCGTCCATCATTATCAAAACCGGGAGATGCTGACCTATTAAAATTCTAGAAAATTATGGAAAAAATTCTAAAATATGGTTCGGGTTGGCGCCTGGGTTGGAATCCTACGGCAGCCGTTTATAAAGGATTAATTGGTGGCGATGATTGGGCGATGGAATTAACCGAGGCCGAGTGGCAAGATTTGCGTCGGTTACTATCACAATTGACCGCAACTATGGCGGCCATGGCCACAGAATTAATGGATGAAGAAAGTATTGCTTGTGAAGCGGAAAGCGAGCTTTTATGGTTAGAAGCGGCAGGATTTCCTGATAATTATTCCCTGCGATTGATTCTCTATCAAGGTCGCGGTTGTGAGGGCAATTGGTCAGCCACTGCCCTGCCAGAGTTGCTCGCCGCTTGGGACAATTTGCTTTACAATTTTTAAGAAAGCGGTGGACATAAGTTAATTTTTGTTTCCCCCTCTTGACTTTTAGATTCCCCTGTGCTGCCATGATTGCCCATCCGAGGACGAAGACCGATAATCTCACCTACACCCCGCCCCCATTGCTGAAAAACGGTTTTGCCATGACTCTCTATGTGTCCCTAAAAGCGCGAGAAACCTGGCAAAATACGATCGCTATTCCCGAACCAGTCTATCAAGAAACCATTTTCACCGGGGCCAATGCCGTCCCCATCTACGGGATTGTTTCCATTCCCCCGCAAGCGAAAGGAACAATTATCGGGACCTACGGCATCACGGGAGACTTAGATAATCAATGGTTTTTAAGGATTTTAGGCAGAAAAGCCGTAGCGAGAGACTACGCGGTCGTCCTCTTCGATTGGCGGGCCCACGGTAAGACAGCCGAATTATCCCCGACTCTCACCTCCGATGGCATCTATGAAGGGCTAGATTTCATTCATATTGCCGCCCAAGCTCAAAAAATGGGCTGTCCTGCTCCTTTTTGGTTCACAGGTTACTCTCTGGGGGGACAATTGGCCCTCTGGGGAATTAAATCGGCAGAGAATCAGGAAGATATGGGGATCGATCCCGCCCATATCGGCGGTGGGGCGGTAATTTGTCCTAATTTAGACTCTAATCGTTCCTTATCCTATCTCGTCCGGGATCCCTGGGGGAAACATCTGGAAAAAGCGATCGCCAGGGAATTACGCAAGTTAGCCAAACGCATCCATCAAGCTCATCCCGATCATATCGATCCCGAAGCAATTACTCGCGCCACCACGATTGCCGGATTCGATCGAGAATTAGTGATTAAAAAGCTAGGATTTGAGACAGTTTTTGACTATTATGCCGCTAGTAGTCCCTTGCCCTTTCAACCCTATTTAACTAAACCCACTTTTATCCTCTACGCGGCCGATGATCCCCTCTTTTCCCCCGCAGTTATTCCCGATCTGCAAGCAGCGATCGCCGATAATCCCCACGTGGATCTACTCTTAACCAACCATGGCGGTCATGTGGGTTATATCAGCAGTTTATCCTGTCAGCGTCAGTGGGGCGATAGCGATCGCTGGTGGGCATGGAATCGGGTTTTAGACTGGTTTGACCAAAAAACTGGCAAATAATACTAAATCAGTTGAGTATAGGCTATATATCAGGACAGGCAAAAGACAAAAGGCAAGAGGCAAGAGCCAAAAGGCAAAAGGCAAAAGGCAAGAGGCAAGAGGCAAAAGAGAGAAATAGATAATCAGTTTTTAATAACTGGATTTAGTATATAAGGGCTAGTTTCTAGGAGTCAAAGGCTGCTAGAAACTCCTCCACCTGTTCCCGAGTCGGTTGGGATGCGATCGCGCCTGCTCTTCTTGTCACCATTGCCCCCACCGCACAGGCATAAATCACCGCATTACGCGCTAAATCGGCATTTTCTCCGATTTTATCGCCTACAAGACCGGCACGAGCCAAAAAACCCGCCACAAAGCCATCCCCCGCCCCGGTTGTATCCACCACCTCCCCGGGAAAAGCCTCCACATTGCCGCTATTTTCGCCTAAATGATATTTACAACCTTTTGCGCCGCGCGTAACCAGAATTGCCCCTAAATTGGGGTATTGTGATGATATTTCTCCAGGGGTATCAGTGCCAAATAACCATGATGCTTCTTCCTCGCTACATTTGAGCAAATCGGCCTGGACGATAAAATCTCGAATGATATCAGGGGCAGCCTCAAGATTAGGCCAAAAAACCGGTCGCCAGTTGATATCGATCAATACTTTCACCGCGTAAATTTTAGCCAATTCGAGGGCGCGTTGCATTGCCCAGCGGGAAAGGGGATAGGCTAACCCTAGGGTTCCCATCACTAGATAATCGGCATTTTTCCAGAGATTTTCGGGCAATAGGTCAGCATTAAGGGCAGTATCAGCAAAATCCGTCGTTTTTATGCCGCCAAAACCCGCAAAATGTCTGTCTCCCCCAGCATCGCGGGTGACATAAACTTGTCGGGTGGGTAGGGTGGCATGATACTGTACACCAGTGGTATCGACTCCGAGAGCGTCTAGCAAGGCGATTAACTGTTCTCCGGGTTGATCTTTGCCCACACAACCGATAAAAGCCGAATTTATGCCCAATTTTCGCAATCCACAGGCCACGTTTGCCGGCGCACCCCCGGCGTAGGTTGTCCAAGAAGTTACTTGCTCTATAGCGCGATCGCTTTGATCGGCAATTAGATCATAGAGGATTTCCCCTAAACAAATGACAGACACCGGCGAATATCTTTGATTGTTAAGCATTGGTGTGGGGTGTGGGGAAGTGGGGTGTGGGCTTCGGCCGTGAGCTCAGCCGAACGGGTGTTGGGTGTGGGGTGTGGCGTGTTGGTAAGTCGGGAGTGGGGGGTGTGGTATTGGGTGTGTGAAGAGGGCTTATGAAGTGAGCTCAGCCTAACGGGTGTGGGGTGTGGGCTTCGGCCGTGCGCTCAGCCGAAGGGGTTTTGGGTGTGGGGTGTGGGGTGTGGGGATGTGGGGTGTGGGGTGTGGGGTAATGGGTGTGGGAAGTGGGCTTCGGCCGTGAGCTCAGCCGAACGGGTGTGGGGTGTGGGCTTCGGCCGTGAGCTCAGCCGAACGGGTGTGGGGTGTGGGAAGAATAAATAAAAATAATCTCCTGACGACCGACTCCTATCTCCTGACTCCCGATCACTGATTAATAACTTGTCAAGAAATCACGATAAATAAACTAGAGATTATCTTAGACATTTAGTATAATCAAACACATAGATTAGGGGAAATTGCTCATAAATCAGCCCGATCGAGCGTGAATCCTCTTTTATTTTTTAGTCTTAGACTAAGGAAATATCATGGTTGATTGTAGTCGGATTCAGTTTGACGAGGATAAAAGCAAGATAGATCTATTGCAACTACGAGAATTATTTAATTTAACCGCATTTTGGGCAATTGATCGCCGTTTAGAAGATTTAGAAACCGCAATTGACTATAGTGATCCGGTGGTGACGGTGTGGAATGAGCGGCAATTAATTGGTTTTGCTCGCGCCATTTCTGACGGCATTTATCGGGCCACTATTTGGGATGTGATCGTTCATCCCGATTATCAGGGAGCCGGTTTAGGGCGTAAATTAGTAGAAACAGTTTTGGCCCATCCCCGAATAAATCGGGTGGAAAGAGTCTATTTGATGACTACTAATCAAGAAAATTTTTACCAGCGCATTGGTTTCCAAAGCAACGCCACCACGACGATGGTATTATTTAATCGTTATCCCGAGGAGTTTGCCTATCCGGCGATCGAGGTAAAGAAAAAACGATCCGTGTGAGCTTGTCCTGACTATTGTTATCGATTTGATCTAAGCTCATTTCCCCCCCCGAGACTTCGATAATGCCTTTCGCTAACTGAAATTTAAGACCGGGAGAAAGACCGAGAGCTTGAGTAAATTGTTTGACTTCTTCCGGCTTTGATTCTAAACTCAAGGGGGAAATTTCTGGCATTTGCCAGAGAGCGATTTCCCCCGGAAATTCTAGGACAATAGTGACTTTTTTCTCGCCAAGGGCGCTTACCGATATACAAATAGAGCCGCTCGTTAAGTTGGTGATCGCTGCATCGACTAGAAGGACAAGAGCGGAGTATAAACGCTGATAATCGGCAATAATAGCAATATCATCGGTTAAAGGGCTAAATTTAAGCTGAATATTGCGGTTAGCTGCCTGTAAATAGGTTAAACTTGCCCAATCTTGCCAGAGTTTAGTTAAAGAAAAAATTTCTTGATCGAGAGGTATAGTACCAGACTCTAGTTTAGAGAGATTAATCATCTCATCGAGCATTGCCATCAGTTTACGGCCCGCCAGTTGTCCCTGGGCGATAAATTCCCTTTCCTCGGCCGGACTTTCACAAAGATCGGCCAGAATCATTTGATGGAGACTGATCATACTGCTCAATGGCGATCGCAATTCGTGGGCAACCCGTCCTAAAAAACTGCTTTTGAGGTGATTAATTGCCACGGCCAGGTGATAAGCGAGGCGAGTTTGCTGTAATTCCCGTTTTAAAGCGTCAATATCGTCCATATTTACAGAAAAACTGCCCCTTGTCGTAAGATATCCCATCTTTGACATTGCCAACGTGCGACGGTGGAGGGTTGTCCACTATTGATTATTCCCCATGCTTGCCTTTCTGTGGGTGCTAAGACCGTCACCGAGGGAAAAGTAGTCATAATCGCCTCTGGAGTTAATAAAGGCTCTTGTCCTGACAGATTAGCACTTGTGGTCGCTAAAACACCAGTTCGACCGAGAATTTCTCTTGCGATCGCATGAGCGGGAACTCGGATCCCGATCGTGCTAGGATCCTTCGGGTTAAGAACTTTTGGTACTTTTTCAGAAGCAGGTAAAACCAAAGTTAGGGAGCCGGGCCAGTGTTTTTCGGTCATTTGCCGCCAAATTTCCCTTTCTTCCTGATTTCCCTTGACATAATCCCATAAATCTGCTGCTGAGGCCGCCATGAGAATTAAGGGTTTATCAAAAGTCCGTTTTTTAGCGGCAAAAACTAAGGCAGCATAGGGGGGAGAAACCGCTAAAGCGGGAACTGTATCCGTGGGAAAAGAAACCACTTGACCACTGAGGGCCGCGTGAACAATTTCGTTAAGAGAAGCAGTAGGCATTGAGAATTGATCATTTTTGGGGACTAATTTAGCCTAAAACTTTTTGGTACAATTTTAAAGGGCAAGCAGTTGATCAAGATTAATTTTACTAACACTTGCTCCTAGTGCCTCTTGTCAAAAATGGTCAACTTCTTACCCTTCCAGAATCGGAATTTGATCGATTCATCACAGTTGACGCAACCTGTCGTTTTAACAGAATCTGTCTCAATTTGATATTGCGGTAAACGATTAATTTAGATAGATAGTTAACAGCTTATGCAACACGGTTATTAGCCTGTTTACAGCTTATACCGCAAACTCATACTCTAATTGCCGTTGCAACTGATTCGATGTGGCAACATACCTAACAGGACGTGTAAGCTTTTTAACTTTACCAAGTTTTTCTGCCGCTTCCAACCACTCACCTACCAACTTTTTAGGAAGCTTAAACATTTCAGAAATTTCATCTTTTGTGCGCTCTGTACTAAGTGCTTGTTCTATATAGGGCAGAATTATCAGGAAAGCATCATAATTTTCATTGCAAGAAGCACCCATAATTCTCTGTTCTTCAGTAGTAGATGCCGCTTGTAACGGAGAACTTGACTGACTTGCAGAAGCCCCTAGATTCTCCTCTGTAGTAAGAGTAGTGTTTATCTCAGTGCGTTCTTCATAAAAACCTACTGCTTCTAATTGAGAACTTAACTGATTGGTAGATTCTTGCCAGTTCTCTTCTTCAGTAATTGTGTCCAGAATCTGAAGTTGCAATGTATTAGCAGATTTAGGCTTATCTTTCTCAAACTCAAATTTCTTTACGGATTGATATAAGAAGCTAAACATATCATTATATGTCTGCTTACCAACACCTTCAATTTTTCCTAACTCTCGAAATCTTCTAATTGGTAAGGCATGAATTATTTTTTTTCTGATATCAGCTCTGAGATTAAGTTCTTTATCCCATCCAAAGCTCTCAATATTATTGACCAAACTAACCATTGAACCCTCTACACCCGTTGCTTCCTTTTCTTGATCTAAACAAATAAATACATCAATATCGAGGTTTCCCAGATATTTTTCCATCAAAGGGGATACATCACCCCAATCAAGTCCACCATGACTACATCCCAACTTAGGAAAAGCGATCGAAGTAATGCCGCCTTTCTGATAGTTAATGGAAAAATACTTAAGTCCCTCATCTATCCATTCAATTTTAGAGGGATACTTCCAGTGATCCTTTGTCGGGAAGTTAAGAATCCAAACATTCCCATAATTTCTGTAAAGATAAGGCTTTCCAGTTTTAACCTCTTTTTTCCTGCATCGCTCTACATAGTCTTTTTCCATTTCTGGAAATCTTAGCTGAAACTCTAGAGCCAAGCCAGCACCCATTACACCAACGCAGTTAACTGTGTTAACAATCGTTTGCGTGTTGACATTGAAAACTGTGGTATCTGTGTAATGTAGCATGACTAGAAATATAAACCTGGACCTACCATTCCTATAATATCAGTTCTCTGTATAGCTGCAAGGATAACGTTGCTGTGCTTCTGGGAACGGCAAAATACTGCTTTGATCCTATTGGGCGCTACCGTCGGGTAAACAAGTATCTCTGCACACTTCATGCGCTTGCCATCTTCGAAATCATTCCAGTATTGCGCCCAGATTACATTCCACGGCAACTGGTTAAGCATTTGCGCACCCCGATAGAACCGAGTCTCCCCTGCCGCTGCATTTCCATCAGAAAAGATAACATTTGTTTCTAATAAAAGTTGTGGCTCAATTCCCAAAATAACAATGTCATCTTGATGCTGTTTCCTACTATACAGCATTGGATTTCTGGGTGAAAAATACAGCGGGACATATTCATGTAGTGGTATTTCGTCAATTTTTCGATTAGCTCTTCTATCTTGAACATCTGGATCAGAAATATCTACTTCTATTAATCCTCTCCTATAGGCTTCATTATGTGACAACAATCCATTCGTAATGATAGAGGTAAGGTTATTTATATAAGTCATGTGGTACAGGTACTCAATACCGTACTCCTGAAAGATATCCATACGGAGGAACCTCAGCTATGCTCACTTGCTTATTGTTCCCTGCGACTAACGGCAGGGCAACTGTTAGTTTACCATACTAGGTTAGCCACAGCCCGCAATATAAAATTCAAACTTAGGTAGGTAGGTGTTAAAAGTTGTCAGATACCCCCCTTATCAAGGTAGGACTGATTCATTCTCCGAATCTAATTCTTTTTTTGCTACCCTTAATCGCTTATGAGGTAAGCTAGGGAGCAGGGAAGTACAGGTTTTTGCTCTCATAGTAGGTTGATTCATGAATCAACCTACAAAGCACGACGTTTTGACAAATTTTCAGCTATGTATTTCCGAGAAATCGACTAAAAACGTTGCCAGATAAGGATTTTAGAGAATGACATAAGAGAGAATGAAACGACCCTACCCTTATCAAGGGGGGACTAAGGGGGGATCAGAGGCAAAATCTATCTTCAATTTAATTATAACTACTTACTTAGGTATAATTTAGCTATCTCCAACCAATGAGCGACGATTAATTATGAATGAGCCTGATACTTTTGCTAATCTCCAACAATTAGAATATATTCCCTACCTAGATACCACGGGTAATATCTCTGCTGATTTCCAGGGAAAAATCGGGGTTTATGCCATTTTTAATCGAGAGCAAGTCCTAGATTTTGTCGGCTATTCTCGTGATATTTATCTCAGTTTAAAACAACATCTTGCCCGACAGCCTCAAGCTTGTTATTGGCTAAAAATCCAGTTGATTGAGCGTCCCAATCGGACTATTCTCGAATCGATTAAACAAGCTTGGCTAAGAGAAAGTCAGGCAGTAATCGACAATGAAAAACTCTGGACAGAACCAATTGATGCTAAATTAGCCATGACTGAGACAGAAAAAGAAATTTATCAAAGTGCTGACGAAGTAGGGCAAATCAAGTTATTAAAACAGCTATCCAGACGAGTAGAAAACGATATTTTATCAACTCTAGAAAAACGGGGAGTACAGATGGAAATTCGTTTTAATCCCAAGTTAAAAGAACAGGGTTTGCTCGATTTAAAGTAAAAATTAAGTAGGTAGGCGTTAAAAGTTATCAGATGCCCCCCTTATCAAGGGGGGATTAAGGGGGGATCGGCACCCCCCTTATTAAGGGGGGATTAAGGGGGGATCGGCACCCCCCTTATCAAGGGGGGCAGGGGGGATCGAACCTAAAATTCATTTTTAATTTAATTATAACCAGCTACTTACTAGGAGCGATCGATTCTCCAGACAAACCGCTATGATAGTATATCGCCCCATCCCCACAGCAATGGAACAGCGATGACCACTCAAGACTGGCCAAACCTACTGCAGCAACTACTCGATCAAAAATCCCTTTCCCTTAACCAAGCTGAAGAATTAATGACCGGATGGTTAAACGGCCAGATTCCGGAAGTTTTATCGGGGGCGATTTTAGCGGCTTTGCAAGCAAAAGGAGTCTCGGCCGCCGAATTAGCGGGAATGGCCGGAGTTTTACGGCAACAATCTCGCTTAGAAGACCCTAAACCCCATACCACTCCCGTTATCGATACCTGTGGCACCGGCGGTGACGGGGCTTCAACCTTTAATATTTCCACTGCTGTGGCTTTTGTGGCGGCCGCCGGGGGCGTAAAAGTGGCTAAACACGGCAATCGCTCGGCCTCCAGCAAGGTCGGTTCGGCCGATGTTCTAGAATATCTTGGGGTTAATTTGAGCGCCCCTAGCGAGAAAGTAGCGGCGGCTTTAGATGGGGTGGGAGTGACCTTTCTTTTTGCCCCCGGTTGGCATCCAGCCCTGAAAAGTGTGGCTAATCTCCGCAAAACCCTGAAAGTTCGCACGGTTTTTAATCTTCTGGGCCCTCTAGTTAATCCTCTCCGTCCCACAGGTCAAGTTATCGGGGTTTATGACCAGCAATTTCTCACCCCCATGGCCACAGCTTTGGCACAAATGGGAACCCCAAAGGCGATTATTGTTCACGGCCGGGAAAAACTCGACGAGGTAGGGTTAGGAGATCTGACCGATATGGCTTTATTAAATAATGGCGAGGTGATTTCTGCGGCGATCGATCCCTTGTCAATTGCTATCCCCAGAGCCAGTTTAAATGCCCTTAAAGGCGGGGAAGTGCCAGAAAATGCCGAAATCCTCAAAAATGTCCTGCAAGGGGGGGGAACGCCGGCTCAACGGGATGCTGTGGCGATTAATGCCTCTCTTGCCCTACAGGTGGCAGAAAAAGTCACTTTTGGCGACCATGCTGCCGGTTTCGCCCTCGCACGCGAGATTTTAGCCAGTGGGTTAGCTTGGCAAAAATTAGAGGAGTTGGTTAAGTTTCTCGCTTAAGAAAATTCAGAGGAGATAGGGTGATAGGGTTTTGGGGTGATAGGGTGATGAGACAGCTTCCCCACTTCCCCACACCCCACACCCCACTTCCCCACTTCCCTACTTCCCCACACCCCACACCCTCACTTCCCCACCTCCCCACTTCCCCACCTCCCCACCTCAATGCACTTACTGCATGATATAAATGCCTAAACACGATGGTTAGAGGATTTCTGTTACAAACAATACAAAATCACCCAAGTTAAAAAGAATTAAATAACAAATAGAGACTAGGTAAATTACTAAATTTTTGCTAATGACGACAGTATTTTACAGAATACTTATTGTTAAATCCGGATTTCTTCATTTCTAACCCGCACCAACTAGAACAATTACACCCACAAACCAGAAGGAGATAGATTCGTGGTACAAGCAGCTGAAAAAGATGGCACAACTCTCAATAAATTCGAGAAATTTAAAGCCGAGAAAGACGGATTAGCCATTAAAGATGAACTGGAGCATTTTGCCCAAATCGGTTGGGAAGCGATGGATAAAACCGATTTAGAACATCGCTTAAAATGGGTGGGAGTTTTTTATCGTCCCGTCACCCCGGGCAAATTCATGATGCGTTTGCGGGTTCCTAACGGCATTCTCAGCAGTGAGCAAATGCGCGTTTTAGGGGAAATCGTGCAGCGTTACGGCGATGATGGCAATGCCGACATTACTACTCGTCAGAACCTACAATTACGCGGTATTCGTATCGAAGATATTCCTGATATTTTCCAACGACTAAAATCCGTGGGTATGACTTCGGTACAATCGGGCATGGATAATGTCAGAAATATTACCGGTTCACCCATGGCGGGACTAGACGCAGATGAATTAATTGACACCAGGGAATTAGTCCAAAAAGTCCAAGATATGATTACCAACTACGGTCAAGGTAATTATCAATTCAGCAATCTGCCCCGCAAATTTAATATTGCCATCGAAGGGGGCCGGGATAACTCTGTTCATGCGGAAATTAACGATATTGCCTTTGTTCCTGCCTATAAAGAGGGAGAATTAGGCTTTAATGTCGTAGTAGGTGGCTTTTTCTCGGCTAAACGCTGTGAAGCGGCAATTCCCATGAATGTTTGGGTGAGACCGAATCAGGAGGTGGTGGATTTATGCCGAGGAATTTTGGAAGTTTACCGCGATAACGGATTGCGTGCCAATCGTCAAAAATCCCGTTTAATGTGGTTAATTGATGAGTGGGGAATTGAGGAATTCCGCACTCGGGTGGCTAATCACCTGGGTTATCCCTTAGCAACGGCAGCCGAAAAAGACGCTATTGACTGGGAAAAACGAGATCATTTAGGAGTTTTTCCCCAAAAACAGGAGGGATTGAGCTATATCGGTCTTTGTGTTCCCGTTGGTCGTCTATTTGCCGATGATATGTTCGATTTGGCCCGGATTGCCGAAGTGTATGGCAGCGGAGAATTACGTTTAACCGTGGAACAAAACGTGATTATTCCCAATATAGCGGCTGAAAATATGCCGACTCTTTTAACCGAGCCTTTACTGGCTAAGTTTACCCCCAATCCCACTCCTTTACAACGAGCGCTCGTTTCCTGTACGGGGGCGCAATTCTGCAATTTTGCCCTGATTGAAACCAAAAATAAGGCTGTGGACTTGATTAGTCAGTTAGATGCTGAATTAAATATCCCCCGGGGTGTGCGGATCCATTGGACTGGTTGCCCTAACTCCTGCGGACAACCCCAAGTGGCCGATATCGGTTTGATGGGGACAAAAGCACGCAAAGACGGCAAAACCGTGGAGGGAGTTGACCTCTACATGGGGGGTAAAGTGGGTAAAGATGCTCACCTGGGAAGCTGTGTACAAAAAGGGATTCCCTGTGAAGATCTAAAATCGCTGTTAACCTCTATCCTCATCGAACAATTTGGGGCGACACCGAAAGGTTAATTAACAAGTTTCTCGATACGCTGGGGGGTTTATCCCCTCTTTTTTTTCTGTATCTCTGTTGGGTGAAATTGGCAAACCTCTTGCTATATTAGGAGGCAGATAGGAGCAGGAAAATTCCTATATATTTTCCTTCCAGATGGGAATCGTTACTTAGCTTTAAATTGAGCTTGTTTGCGAAGTAATTCCCCGATGGTTAAATTGGGTTGAGGTCGGCCATTAAAAACCGTTCCTACCTCAAATTTTTGCAACTGTACCCGTGCCAAATGATAGGCCTCATCGGGTAGGGGAATATAACCAATACTATCTAATAAATTGGGAACTCGATCGAGATAATGTTCGACAAATTTCTCTAAAGCGGGATTCTCTTGGGCTTTTTGGGCATTAACATAAATAAACAAAGGACGAGATAAAGGCTGATATTTACTATCCTCGACATTGCCGCGAGTTGGTTCAATACCGTTAACTTTTAAAGCTTTTAATTTATCCCGATTTTGTTCATAGTAAGCATGGCCAAAATAGCCTAAAGCGTTGGCATCTTGACTGACGGCATTAACTAAAGCTTGGTCATCTTCACTAAAATTAAAGTCCCCACGACTGGCATCTTTAGTGTTAATTACATCACTAAAAAAATCGTAGGTTCCAGAGTCTTTACCTGGTCCGTGAAGGGTAATCGGTTGGTCGGGCCAAGCGGGATTAATTTGATTCCAACGTTTGATTTTATTCTCGGCCGCTGGTTCCCAAATAGTTCTTAATTCTGTGGTGGAAATATCATCAACCCAGTTATTTTGGGGATTAACTACCACGGTTAAAGCATCAAAAGCGATCGGTAGTTCGATAAATCTTACCTTATTAGCATCACATTCTTTTAATTCTTCCACAGAAATTGGCCGAGAAGCATTATTAATATCTGTTTCTCCCGCACAAAATTTTCTAAAACCGCCGCCGGTTCCTGAAATATTAGCGTCAACTTTAACATCAGCCAAAACTTTGTTAGGGGTATTAGCTTTAAAATCTTCGAGAACTTTATCGGTAATTGGCGCTACGGTACTCGAACCATCGATTTTAATTGGTTTTAGGTCTTGAGTGGAAATATTGGCACAAGCGGGTAAAATGAGGGCAGTACCCAGGACAATTGCCACTACTTTGGTGGGACGAGATAGCTGAGTAAAAATTTCTAGCATAGGTGTCAAAAGGAGAAAGTAAAAACGGATATTGGGGAGACTTTTCAGTTATCAGTGGGGAAGTGGGAAGAAAAAAGCTGGGGGATGATGGATAAAAACCTTAATCTTTTCTTTGTTGTTTTTACGTCACTATAATGGTAGGGAAAGAAAAAACCCCTATTTAGACAGGAAAAGTTAGCGGCTTTACCCGCGACTTAAAACTAATGTTCAGTCAAAATAGATAGTAAAAGAAGTTGAGATTTTTGTCTAGTTATCGAGAAAATTTTTCTTGACAATACATTACGTTCTTTTATTCACTTCTTAACCTATTCTTTACCAAGCAGTGGTAACTTTTAGCGTAAAATTTAAGGCAGTTTACGGATCAAAATTAATCCTATGCCCAGCAGAAACAGGACCAATTTACTAACAGCCTTATCCCTAGCGACTCTAACAGCGACTTTAACCGCTTGTGGTGGCGGCGATACGGCGGGAACCAGCGGAGAGGGAAGCAATAGAATCTCCCAGGTTCCTCTGCAAGGAGAGGTCGCCCTCAATGGTGCGGGCGCTTCTTTTCCTGCACCCCTATATCAAAACTGGTTTGTCACCATTAATCAACTATTTTCCAAACTACTAATTAACTATCAATCTACCGGTAGCGGGGCGGGAGTCGAACAATTTATCCAAGGTACGATCGATTTTGGCGCTTCCGATGTGGCCATGAGTGACGAGGATATGGCCAGAGTTAGCCGCGGGGTTTTACTGCTACCGATGACGGCGGGAAGCATCGTTATGGCTTATAATTTGCCAGGAGTAGAAGGGCTGAAACTAAGTAGGGAAGCCTATGTAGGCATCTTTTTAGGCACGATTACCCGTTGGAACGATACCAAAATTGCCGCCGATAACCCCGATTTAAAACTACCCGATGAAGAAATTACCGTAGTTCACCGGGCAGACGGTAGCGGAACAACGGGAGTTTTTACCAAGTTTTTAAGCGCCGTTAGTCCCGAATGGAAAAAAAGCATCGGTGAAGGAAAAGCCGTACAATGGCCGACCAAAAAAGGTAAATTTCTCGGCGGTAGAGGAAATGAAGGTGTAACTGCCCTAATTCAACAAAATCAAGGCTCGATTGGCTATATCGAGTACGGTTTCGCTAAAAATAATAACCTGCCGATGGCCGCTCTACAAAACCAGGCGGGTAAATTTGTCATTCCCGATGAAACCAACGCCGCTGCTACCCTCGCTAACGTTGAACTGCCTGAAAATTTACGCGCTTTTATCGTCGATCCGCCGGGGGAAAATTCCTATCCCATCGTCACCTATACCTGGATGTTGGTTTATAAAAAATACAACGATCCCCAAAAAGCTTTAGCTATGGAGGCGATGATTGAATTTGGACTCAATCAGGGACAGGAACAGTCCGCCGCCCTTGGTTATATTCCCCTACCGAAAAACGTTCGGGAACGAGTAGCCGCCGCTGCCGATGTCATCTATCCCGATTACACGATCAAGGTGGATTAGTCGCCGAAAAAATGTATTCAAAGTTACAATAATAGTGGAGAAAGGCCAATTTCGACCTTAGCTACCGCAAACTAGCTGGATTTAAACCCTAATCATGAGTGCGCCCACAGTTTCACCCGACTCAAATTTTAAAGAACGTCCAGAATCGGAAAAAATCCTCGATAAAGGCTTTGTTGGATTAACCACCGCCTTTGCCATCGCTATTGGGCTGATTTTGCTCCTAATTGCCCTAGTTATTTTTATTCGGGCTTTACCGGCGATTCAAACCTTTGGTCTGGGATTTTTGACCAGTAGTGCTTGGAATCCCGTGCGCGGTCGGGAAGAATTCGGAGTTCTGCCCGTTATCTACGGAACTCTCGTTAGTTCTCTGATTGCCCTCCTGATTGCCGTTCCCCTCGGTATCGGTTCAGCCATTTTTTTAAGCGAAGATTTTATTCCCTTAAATGCGCGGACAATTTTGGTTTTTCTCGTACAACTTTTGGCCGCTATTCCCAGTGTTGTTTACGGATTATGGGGTATCTTTGTATTGATTCCTATCCTCAGACCCCTTGGTAACTGGTTAAATGCTAATTTTAGTTGGATTCCTCTGTTTAGTACTCCTTTAGGGGGTCCTGGAATGTTACCGGCGGGGGTTATTTTAGCAATTATGATCCTGCCGATTATTATCGCTATCTCTCGTGACTCTTTGGCCGCTTTACCGCCGGATTTGCGACAAGCTTCCCTAGGTTTGGGGGCCACCCGTTGGGAAACGATTTTTCGAGTCTTAATTCCTGCCGCTTTTTCCGGGATTGTCGGGGGGATTATGTTAGCTTTAGGGCGTGCTTTAGGGGAAACCATGGCAGTAACGATGATTATCGGCAATTCTAACCGCATTAGTGCCTCTATTCTCGCCCCCGCTAACACGATCGCTTCCTTATTGGCTAACCAATTCGCCGAAGCATCGGGAATGCAAGTATCGGCACTCATGTATGCGGGTTTTGTTCTCTTGGTTTTGACCCTAGTAGTCAATATCTTCGCAGAATTAATCGTTAATCGCGTCAAAGCTAAGTATTAAGCCATCTTTTAACTGATATGGATAGTGCGAATTTAGGCAATAATCTCAAAAAGAAACCGAGTAGTCCTCGATCGCTATTGGGGACAATTATGACCGTTCTCTCGGCTTTATGTTTAGCTGTCACCGTGATTCCCCTCTTTGCCGTCCTAGGCTTTGTTTTTGTGCAAGGGGTGGGTCGTTTAAACGCTAATCTCTTTACTAAATTACCGCCACCGCCGGGGTTAGGAGGAGGAGGCATCGCTAACGCCATTTTAGGCACAATTATCGTCGTTGCCCTAGCCACAGCGATCGCAGTTCCCATCGGCGTTTTAGCGGCGGTTTATCTCTCGGAATTTAGCGGTGATAACAAACTTGCCCAGGGTGTGCGCTTTGCTACCAACGTTTTAGCGGGTGTCCCTTCGATTATTGTCGGGGTTTTCGCCTACGGTTTGCTAGTTGCCCCCTTATTTGGCGAAGGAACAGCCCTTTTAGGCTTTTCTGCCCTTGCCGGTTCGATCGGTTTAGCGGTGTTAATGTTACCCACTATTATTAGAACCACCGATGAGGCTTTAAAAATCGTTCCCCAAGACATCCGCTGGGCGGCCATGGGTTTAGGGGCCTATAACTACCAAACCGTCCTAAAAATCGTCCTTCCTGCTGCTGTTCCCGCTATTTTAACCGGTGTGACTTTAGCAATTGCTAGGGCTGCTGGAGAAACGGCCTCTTTAATTTTTACGGCATTATTCTCTAACTTTTGGCCTCGGGGTGTCTTTGAACCGATTGCCACCCTTTCGGTCCTAGTTTTCAACTTTGCTACTGCCCCTTTTGCCCCTCAACAGCAATTAGCTTGGGCAGGTGCTTTAATTCTCGTGCTTTTGGTGTTGGTAACTAACATTTTATCCCGTTTAGCCACGCGCCAGAAAACCTATTAAGTCAGGGAAAAAGTGAAAAGCAAAAAGGGATATTTAAGTAAAAATCTATCTATCTTTGCAATTCCTCAATTATCCAAATTCAAGGTAAATAATTTATGCTAACTAATCGCACTACCCAATCAACCGCAACCGTTTTAAAGGTGGATAAGGCTAATATTTACTATGGTAATTATCGAGCAGTGCGGGACGTTTCGATCGATATTCCCAAAAATAGAGTCACCGCTTTTATCGGACCCTCTGGCTGTGGAAAAAGTACCATTCTCAGGTGTTTTAATCGTCTCAATGATTTAATTCACGGTTTTCGTATTGACGGCAAAGTTTTTTATCATAACCAAGATATTTACTCTCAAGAGGTAGATCCGGTCGAAGTAAGAAAATACATCGGTATGGTGTTCCAGCGCCCTAATCCTTTTCCCAAATCCATTTATGATAATGTGGTTTACGGAGCGCGATTAAATGGTTATAAAGGTGATTTAGATGAATTAGTAGAAACTTCCTTGCGTCGAGCAGCTCTCTGGGAAGAAGTAAAAGATAAACTGAAAGAAAGCGGTTTTTCCCTATCTGGGGGACAACAACAAAGATTATGTATTGCTCGCGCTATTGCCGCTCAACCAGAAGTATTATTAATGGATGAACCCTGTTCGGCACTGGATCCAATTTCAACTTTAAAAGTTGAGGAATTAATGCACGAGTTAAAAGAACGTTATACAATTATTATTGTTACTCACAATATGCAACAAGCCACCAGAGTAGCAGATTTAACGGCTTTTTATAACGCTGAAGCCACCGATAAAGGTGGCAAAATTGGTTATCTAGTCGAGTTTGATCATACGGACAAAATCTTCAGTGATCCTCAAGAACAAGCAACTAAAGATTATGTTAGTGGACGTTTTGGCTAAATCCAGTTATCAGTTATCAGTTATCAGCTTTTTTCTTCCCTCTCCCTTTTCCCTTTTCCCTTTTCCCCAACACCTATTCCTTTGAAAATTATGTATAGTAAAGATGTTGTTACCGATGCGGTTTTGAGAACCAAAAACTTAAACGTTTACTATGGTTCTAATCTCGCTGTTCGTGATGTTAACCTTGATATTCCTGAGAAAAAAGCGATCGCTTTTATTGGTCCCTCTGGCTGCGGAAAAAGTACGGTTTTGCGCTGTTTTAATCGCATGAATGATCTGGTTAAAAGTGCCAAAATTGAAGGAAAAGTTACCTTTCGCGGTCAAGATATTTATGGTAATTCCGTTAATCCTATCGGGTTACGCAGTCGCATCGGTATGGTTTTTCAGAAACCGAATCCTTTCCCTAAATCTATCTATGAAAATATCGCTTTTGGGGCGCGATTAAATGGTTACATCGGCGATATGGATCAATTAGTGGAAGAATCTTTAAAAAAAGCCGTTCTCTGGGATGATGTTAAAGATAAACTCAAGGAAAGTGGTTTAGCTTTATCGGGGGGACAACAACAAAGGTTATGTATTGCTCGCGCTATTGCGGTTAAACCGGAAGTTGTTTTAATGGATGAACCCTGTGCGGCACTCGATCCAATTTCTACCCTAAAAATTGAGGAATTAATTCACGAATTGAAAACCCAATATACTATAGTTATTGTCACCCACAATATGCAACAAGCGTCGCGGGTTTCTGATTTAACGGCTTTTTATAATGCTGAACCGACCCCAAAAGGTGGTAAAGTGGGTTATTTAGTGGAATATGATCGCACCGAGGTTATCTTTCAAAATCCCGCTCAAGAGTCCACTAGAGATTATGTTAGCGGTCGTTTTGGTTAAAGTATTAATAATTAATCGTTATTTACGACTCAGGGATAGATTAATTTTTTCCATCTGGAATGATTGAAAAACGATTAACTTAACTGATTGCAAAAACGTTGTCTAAGTCTAAGGCAGTAGCGAGGGTAATATAATCTAATTGTGCTGGTATTTTTCCCCGTTGTTGACCTTCTTCTCTACCTTCTTTTATTGCTTCTTGATAGACTTTAGTTTGTTTGAGATGGCTAATACTAAATATGGCTTCAAAAAATAAGCTTACTAACATTAAGCACCCCCACAGTAATGCCAAGAATTCATCGCTTTAAAATACTGTTGAGTTCTATAGTTTAACACACTATAAATTTTACCTCGTTCATCACCCGGTGGACAATCATCTGGCACTTGAGTTAAACAGAGTTTTACTTTATCGCCGGGTAAAGCTGTTTTTAAAGCTGGAACTTCATCAATTTTCACATAGAAAAACAGAACAACTCCGTTGGTTAGAACCACAACTGCTTCTGCATCAGCTTCGTCATCAAATCCGGTGGTTATTTCTTGGATAAAAGTGTTAGAACAATAATTAATACGAGTGGGAGGTGGTGCGGCAAGAACTCTGGCAGTAAGAAGTAAATATAATAAAGTAAATCTAATAGTTTGTTGAAGATTTTTCATGACAAAATTTTCTAGATAAAACTAAACTCAAACTCAAACTCAAACCTTTTCTGTTATTATGGGAATAGGGCTAATTTTGCAATCGCTTATGTTCTTCTTCTGGCAAGAATTTTGACCTTGAGTTACTAACAGTTTCTCGACCGTGAGACATAATAATCCTCATGTTCCGTGATTGATCCCCGATAATTAAAATAGTCCCTTAACGACTACTATTGGCAAGGGACAGATAAAAAGCGCTAAAGGGATTGTAACCGATGACGGATGAAAGATTAGAACGGATCGAGAGCATACTACAGGCTACCGTTGTCCTCACGCAACAGAATCGAGAAGATATAGCACAGCTAACCCGTGAAGTTAGGACAATAGCAGGGAGTCTTGAACGAACCAACGAGTGCTTAAATCAATTTATCACTCAAGCTGAGAGCGATCAACAGTTTTTCCGCAACGAAGTCACCGGCATCCGTACAGAAGTTAAGCGAATCGTAGAGCATCTTTTCGGACAATCCCCAGATCAGGAGTAAAGATCAGCCAACGGGTATATATTAGCCAAATCACCAGCCAAAAGCTTGATCAACCCTAATTAATTCTTTATACAACGCTGATCAATGCGTCTTCTCAAGAAAAGGGAAGCAAACTCAAGTATTTTAGCTTTATTCCCACGGCATAAATAAAAGTTGATAGGGTGAGTCAATCTCACCCCATTTTAACCGTCTAAAACTTGGCTTTCTGGCGCAGCAATTCGGCTAAAGTCACATCGAATTTTGAGTGTCCCCCAAAAACTCCGCCAATTCAAAAATGAAAAGCATCAACCTCAAGAGTTGACAAAGAAAGGCTCATCAGTATGCGGCAGCCCAAAAAGATTGTATTCTGCACTAACAAGAACAAGATTAACCTATAACTTACTCTAGTACAGTCAAAGCTGATCGCTTGAAGCCATTAAAACTATCCAGGGTGCAGGAGTTGAACCTGCCTAGCACGAATTATGAGTTCGTTGCCTCAACCGCTCGGCCAACCCTGGGTTATACTATTAACTCATTATAGATCGGTAATCACTCCGAACGTGAAAATCCAGCCCCACCAAGATGAAAAAATTTGCAATCAGTACCTCCTTGCAGTTAGGACTCCTTTTGATGGTAGCCATGGTAGCCGCCGGCTTCGGTAGCGGTTGGGTAGCCTATCAATTGGGAATCGCCTCCCTGAAGGGAGTCAGTCAACCGGATATCAACCCCGCTAAAAAGTTTACCAACGATCGCACCAGTTATGGTCGCAATCAAACTTTTATCCCCGTGAAAGAAGAAGAAGTAATTAAAAGAGTGAGAGTTTATATGCAACAACAGAAAAACAAACCGCAATCAAAGGATGAAACCAAAGGATAGGCTTTAAAAAAGGCGAATTTTGCCTTTTCGCTATGGATAATCAGGATTTATTGACTCGTTTAATTTTAGTCTTTTTACTAATCGTCCTCAATGCTTTTTTCGTAGCGGCGGAATTTTCGCTTGTGTCTGTCCGTCGTACCCGCATCAGTCAGCTAGTGGCTGCGGGAGATGTGCCAGCGCAGACGGTCCAATCTCTACAAAGAAGTCTCGATCGCTTACTTTCCACTACCCAATTAGGCATCACCCTTTCTAGTTTAGCTTTAGGTTGGATCGGGGAGAGTACCATGACCGTTTTTGTGAAGAAATTACTGAGTTTTTTACCCTTTTCTTTAAACTGGCAAAATCTTCTCTCCCATGGGTTCTCTCTTTGTTTAGCTTTTTTAATCGTGGCCTATCTCCAGATAGTTTTTGGGGAACTTTATCCCAAATCCCTAGCTTTAATTTATGCCGAACCGATGGCGCGATTATTAGCGGCACCTATTGGGGTTATTTCCAGGATTTTTAAGCCTTTTATCGGTATTCTCAACCAATCAACTCGTTTTTTATTGGTTTTAACCCGTATTCCCGAAGTGGATCTACATCGTTCTAGTCGGGTAACTTCCGAGGAATTACAATTAATTATCAGCATGGAAGGGGAATTAACGGGATTAGAAGCGGCGGAAAGGAAAATTTTAAATAATGTTTTCCAGTTTGGCGAAATCACTGCCTCAGAAATTATGGTTCCCCATAACCGTTTAATAGCTATTCCCTCGACTGCCACTTTTCAGGAATTATTGCTACAAGTAGTTAACAGCGGCTATTCTTGTTATCCTGTGGAAGGAGATTCCAGCGATGATATCCGTGGTCTGATCGATTTTAAAGATTTAGCTTTACCCCTTGCCGAAGGTCAGTTAAATTTAACAACCCCGATTAAAATTTGGTTGAAACCTGTGCGTTTTTTCCCCGAAACCACTCCCTTAAATGAATTACTAACAGTGATGCGGGAATCATCCTTAAAGATGGTTATCATTGTGGATGAATTTGGCAGAACAGCCGGTTTATTAACCCTGAAAGATTTAATCGGTGAGATTCTGGGAACTTTTTCCCCTAGGGATCAATCGGGAACAGTAGAATATCAAATCCTCGATGAATCGACTTTTCTCGTACAAGCACAAATGAATTTAGAGGACGTGAACAAAGCATTAAATTTAAGCTTACCCTTGGCCGATGAATACCAAACCCTAGCCGGTTTTGTCCTCCATCATTGGCAAAAAATACCGAGGGTGGGAGAACAACTATATTACCAAAATTTAGAATTTACCATCATTTCTAAGGTCGGCCCTCGCCTGGAACAAATTAAGATTTATCGTCAACAACCATCCTAAGTATATAAACAAGAAATAACTTTTCTCATTTATCCTTCTTGCTTGATTGTTAATCGAGTCAATAGCTGCCCACTCCTGTCACCATGAAACACCTTTTGACAATCCTCCCCCTCAGCTTGGGATTAATTGCCCTCACCCCCGCAAATTTGCCCCTAGAACGTTTTGAAATCTCACAATTGGGAACATCTACGGGATACGATGAACGACTGCTAACGGACAAAAAAAACCTACTACAAGCGATCGATCATAGTTTACGTTATCTGAATAGCTCGGCAGCAATCCGCGCCTATCAAAATTATCCTATTCCTGAAATAACTCGTCAGCGAGTGCAGCGTTCCTTAGTACGTTTTCGTCAATTAGTGCAGAATTATCCCACTCCCGCAGCTCTACAAAAGGCAGTTAAAAAAGAATTTATTTGGTATCGTTCTTTGGGTAATGATAGCCAGGGAAATGTTAAATTTACTGGTTATTTTGAGCCAATTTATCAAGCAAGTCGGCAAAAAAACGCCGAGTATAAATATCCTCTCTATCGCCGACCTGCTAACTTTTCTCGCTGGTCTAAACCCCATCCAGCTAGGGTAGAATTAGAGGGAAAAGATGGTTTACTGGGGGAAAATAGCCGTCTAGCGGGATACGAATTAGTCTGGTTAAAAGATCGCTTAGAAGCTTATTTAGTTCATGTGCAAGGTTCGGCGAAATTACGTTTACCTAATGGTCAAATTATGAGCATTGGTTTTGATGGCAACACCGAGCATCCCTACACAAGTCTGGGAAAAGAAATGATTGCCGATGGTATTTTTCCCGCCGAGGGTTTAACCTTACCAATTGTTTTGGATTTTCTCAGAAGTAATCCTGAGCAATTAAAGAATTATATCCCCCGCAATAATCGGTTTATTTTCTTTCGAGAAACCCACGGTGCGCCTCCCACTGGTAGTATTGGAGTTCCAGTTTTACCAGAAAGATCGATCGCTACAGATAAAAGTATTTTTCCCCCCGGTGCTTTAGCAGTAATTGAGACAGAAATTCCCCAGGGAAATCTTAATAAAAAATTAGTGAGTCGCTATGTTCTCGATCAAGATACTGGCAGCGCGATTAAAGGTGCCGGCAGGGTAGATATTTTTATGGGAACAGGAAAAAATGCTGGCGAGCGAGCCGGTTTAATTAATACTCCGGGTCAATTATATTATTTATTATTGAGGGAATAGGAAATAGTATAGGTAGAATTAAGATAGACTTCGCGAAATCAGTTATTATACTTAAGTGAGAATATTAAAAATAGAATGATGGAAAAAAACAGAAATATAGATTGGTCGGATTGTGGTCCAATTACTTTAGTAGTCGTGCAGCCGACTTCTTTTTGTAATCTCAATTGTGATTACTGTTATTTACCCGATCGCCATTTAAAAAATACCCTATCCTTAGATTTAATCGAGCCGATTTTTCAGAGGGTTTTTAGTAGTCGTTTTCTCCAAAATGATTTTACCATTTGCTGGCACGCCGGCGAACCCTTAGCAGTTCCCATCAGTTTTTATGAAAGTGCCTTTGCTAAAATTGCGGAAGTTAGCGAGAAATATAATCAGCAGGGTTACTGTTTTCGTCATTCAGTACAAACTAACGCCACTTATATTAACGATGCTTGGTGTCAATTATTTAAAAAGCATGATGTTTATGTGGGAGTCAGTCTTGATGGACCGGCTTTTATTCACGATATCCACCGGCAAAACCGCAAGGGAACTGGCAGTCATGCTGCTACAATGCGGGGGATTTCTTTCTTGCAAAAACATGAAATTGATGTCAGTATCATCGCTGTTTTAACAGAAGATTCCCTCGACTATCCCGACGAAATTTTTAACTTTTTTTGGGATCATGGTCTTACCGATGTGGCTTTTAATATGGAAGAAACTGAGGGTATTCATTCACAATCTTCCTTAGATAAATTAGGTATTGAACAACGTTATCGCCAGTTTATTGTCAGATTTTGGGAGTTAGTCACGGCCAAACAAGGAGAATTTAAGCTGCGAGAATTTGAATCGATCTGTAGTTTGATTTATACGGATGAACGCTTAGAAAATACCGATATGAATCGACCTTTTATGATTGTCAATTTTGATAATCAAGGTAATTTTTCCACCTTTGATCCGGAATTACTATCGATTAAAACCCAACCCTACGGTGATTTTATCTTTGGTAATGTTTTGACCGATTCTCTGGAATCTATCTGTGAAACTGAGAAATTTCAACAAATTTACGCTGATATGCGCGGTGGAGTCGATTTATGTCGCCAAAAATGCGATTATTTTGGGGTTTGTGGGGGGGGGGCCGGTAGTAACAAATATTGGGAAAATGGCACTTTCAACTCCACAGATACTAAAGCCTGTTTATACCGGATTAAGTGTATCACCGATATCGTTCTCGATCGCCTAGAAAATTTATTAGAAGTTTAAAGATTTTTTTAGCTATCAGTTATCAGTAATCAGTAAACTGATAACTGTTTACTAATAACTTATGAAAAAAACTTGATCTAAATACCATTTTTGCAAAGTAATGGCATGGTATTATTCTTCTTCTAAACTTAATCCTAACGCCTGTAAGCGTTCCGCTAGTCGATCCGCACGTTTCTGTTCTTTATCAGCGCGTTTCTGTTCTTTATCAGCACGTTTCTTTTCTTTATCGGCGCGTTTCTTTTCTTGACGCATTTGAGACTCTAACTCAACAGTTGTTAAAAATTTCTCTCCATCGGGACGATACAATTCTAAACTAGATTTATCCCAGATAAAACGCATACCTAAGCGGGGACTTATCCAGTCATTGATGGGGATAATTTCTCTTAAATTTTCTCCCTGTCTTTGCCATCCTTGTAAACGACAGCGCATCGGGTTATATAAATAGTATTCTTCTACACCATAGGTGTCATAAAACTCTAATTTTCGACTCATTTCTGCTTTTGTATTCTTCGGTGATAGAATTTCAAAAACTACTTGAGGAGCGATATTTTCTTCCTGCCATTGACGATAGGAACCCCTCCGTCCTTTGGGACGGCCAAAGGCTACCATCACATCGGGAGCAACCGGTGAAACCAAAGTAGAACGCAGAGGATACCAGAGTAAATCTCCGGCAATAAACACCTTAGGGTCATCGGCAAATATAATCTCTAAATTCTCCTTAATTTTAACAATCCACTCATATTGTTCGGTATTATCTGCCATCGGTTGACCATCGCTATCGGGGAAAAGAAGATCGTCGTCAATATCAAGATAACTAACCATTGTCTTTTAATTTTAATAGATGGTTGTTTTCTGATTGTAGCAAGATAATTATGAATGATGAATTATGAATTATGAATTATGAATTGGGGAGTGGGGAGAATGGGGTAATGGGGGAGTGGGGGAGAGGGGGAGAGGGGAGGAGGGAGAAAAAAGCTGATGGCTGACAAAAGGTCTTAAGCTGCGGTTATATCTAGTAGAGTCTATATTTATCAAAAAGTTAATTGACTAGAATCTATAAAGGCGTTAGGATTGATGGTGACAAATAGTTGTTATTGAGAAGAGGATAAGAACTTGATACAGGCAACCCTGCACCAGTTAAGGGTTTTCGAGGCTACCGCTCGACACAGTAGCTTTACCAAGGCGGCCGAGGAGTTATTTATCACTCAACCTACCGTCTCAACCCAAGTCAAACAACTCACAAAAGCCGTGGGTTTACCGCTATTCGAGCAAATTGGCAAACGTTTATTTTTAACCGAAGCGGGTCAGGAATTACTGTTCACCTGTCAAGAGATTTTTAATAAATTGGACAACTTTCAGATGAAAGTGGCCGATATTAAGGGAACTAGACAGGGAAAACTGACTTTAGGCGTAATTACTACCGCTAAATACTTTGTGCCGCGATTACTGGGGGCATTCTGTCAACAGTATCCCGGTATTGACATTGCCCTGCAAGTGACTAATCATCAGAAACTGCAAGAGCGAATGTCAAACAACGAGGATGACCTCTATATTCTCAGTCAACCGCCGGAAGAAGTGGAACTTTGTTCTCAGTCTTTTCTGGAAAATCCTCTAGTGGTGGTGGCGCGACGAGATCATCCTTTGGTGGGACAGAAAAATCTCCCCCTTGAGTGCCTCAACCAGCAACCTTTTATTATGCGCGAATCGGGATCTGGAACCCGCCAAGCGGTACAAAAATTATTTAATCTCCACGATATTAAAGTTAGGGTGCGCTTGGAATTAGGCAGTAACGAGGCGATTAAACAGGCTATTTCTGGCGGTTTGGGAATATCGGTACTATCTAAGCATACTCTCATCTCGGAAGGGGAAAACGGAGAATTAGCCATCCTCGACGTGGAACAGTTTCCAATTCAGCGCAATTGGTACGTTTGTTACCTGGCCGGAAAACAACTTTCCGTGATTGCCGATGCTTTTTTAAAATACCTGCTGGAGGCTAGTCAAACCATCCCGATTCATGCCCCGTTAAAAAATGGCCACAGCCTATTAGTGACCCATTAAACCTTAAACTTTAATTCAGGATCATTTTTCTTCTTGAGGTGGTTATATGTTCGAGTCCTTCAGCCAGACTATCTGGTTGGTACCTCTTTATGCCTTTGCGGGCGCACTTCTCGCCCTACCCTGGTCTCCCGGTATTATCCGGCAAACTGGCCCGCGACCGGCTGGTTATCTGAACTTGATCATGACCTGCTGGGCTTTTTTGCATAGCCTTTTTGCTTTGCTCGCCGTTTGGGGTCGTCCGCCCCAATCTATAGCATTTAATTGGCTAAATGCCGCAGATTTAAGCATATCTTTAGATGTGCAGATTTCGGCCGTTAATATCGGGGCTTTACTGCTAATTACCGGCTTAAACCTCGCTGCGCAGGTATATGCGATCGCCTATCTGGAAATGGATTGGGGTTGGGCAAGGTTTTATTCTCTCGTCGCTCTCTTTGAAGGGGGTATGTGCGCCCTCGTTATCTGTAATTCGCTATTTTTCAGCTATTGTGTGCTAGAAGTTCTCACCCTCGGCACTTATCTGCTGATTGGTTTCTGGTTTAATCAATCTCTGGTGGTAACGGGGGCGCGGGATGCTTTTCTAACCAAACGGATTGGCGATTTAATCCTCTTGATGGGAGTGGTGGCCCTTTTACCCCTGGCGGGAACCTGGAACTTTGACCAATTGGCAGAATGGGCGGCTACAGCCAATTTAAACCCCAATGTGGCTAATTTACTCTGTTTAGCCCTGATTGCCGGTCCAATGGGCAAATGCGCTCAATTTCCCCTGCATTTATGGCTAGATGAGGCCATGGAAGGACCGATGCCAGCGACAATTCTGCGGAATACCGTCGTCGTTTCCACTGGCGCTTGGTTATTGGTGAAATTAGAGCCGGTGCTACAATTATCGCCCTTAACCTTACAGGTGATGATCATTGTTGGCTCTGTTACTGCCATCGGTGCGGGGTTAATTGCGATCGCCCAGATCGATGTCAAGCGCTCCCTTTCCTATTCCGTCAGCGCCTACATGGGACTGATTTTTATCGCTGTTGCCACTGGACAAACGGAAACCGCTTTAGTGTTACTCTTTACATACGCGATCGCTATGTCCCTGTTAGTCATGGTGGTGGGTAACATCGTTTGGAATAATATCAGCCAAGATTTAAGCCAATACGGCGGTTTATGGTCTCGTCGTCCCGTTTCTGGTATTTGTTATCTCGTCGGTGCCGCTAGTTTAGTCGCACTGCCTCCCTTTGGCGGTTTTTGGTCATTGGCCCGCATGGGCGATCGCCTCGCAGAAATCAGTGGTTTACTGTTATTAGTGCTATTGTTGGTCAATGCCTTAACTGCCTTTAGTGTCACTAGAGAATTTTGCGTTTTCTTTGGCGGTAAAATCAAACCGATGACCCTGCGCTCTCCAGAAGCTCTTTGGCCCTTAGTTATCCCCATGACTGTGACCATGGGTTTCGCCCTTCATCTGCCGATTTTATTGGCGCAATGGCATTTATTACCAAGTAACTTAAATCTGGGAGTGGCTTTTCTCTTGGTGCTTTCCACTGCTGGGGGCGTAATTCCGGCAGCCTATATTTATCTGAATGAAAATATCTCCAAACCGATCGTTTTTCAACCGAAAGCCCTTCAAGATTTCTTTGCCAACGACCTTTATACAGCCAAATTGTATAAAGTCACCATCGTTTTTGTCGTCGGATTAATTTCGCAAATTATTAACTGGATCGATACCTTTCTGGTGGATGGGATCGTTAATCTGGTGGGATTAGCCACGGTTTTTGGTGGTCAGAGTTTGAAATATAACGTCTCGGGCCAGACCCAATTTTACTTTCTGTCGATTATTTTGGGGGTCGCTTTGATCGGTATTATCATCTGCTGGCCCCTACTATCACAAATTTCTCTAGTTTTCAGTTAAAGATTTGATAACTTAGGCTTTTCTTTAGCATCCCCGGCCCTGACAATAGGATTTGTCCTGATTAATGGAAACAATTACCTATGTTCAATACCTCTCGTCGCCAATTAATCCGTTATGGGGGTGGTTTTTTGGGAACCGGTCTAGCCGCCACTGTTTTGGGTTCTCAGTTGTCCAAAACTAACGCCCAAACCGCCGTTAATTCCCAGCCATGGCTAACGGCTCAAAATAAAGGATTGAACCCAGACCAGGCCTTAACTATGCTCATGGAAGGCAATCAACGTTTCTGGGAACGAAGACAAAAAAGTCCTAACCGCGATCAAACTCGGCTCACAGAAGTGGCCGAAAGTCAAGCCCCTTTTGCGGCAATTTTGGGCTGTGCCGATTCTCGCGTGCCGGCAGAAATTGTTTTTGATCGCGGATTAGGAGATCTATTTGTTTGTCGGGTAGCGGGAAATTTAGCCACTTCCGAAGAAATTGGTAGCCTCGAATTCGGCACGTTGGTGTTAGGAGCCAAGGTAATTGTTGTCCTTGGTCATTCTCGTTGTGGAGCGGTAAAAGCCACCATTGAAGGGGGTCGTTTCCCCGGACAAATCGGTCGTTTAATCGATGGCCTACAGGTGGGAGTTGATCGGGCTGAAAAACAACCCGGTTCCAACAAACTTGAGCGAGCCATTAAATCCAATGTTGTCTATCAAGTAGAGAAATTAGGCAAGTCCCCAGTCATGGGTGATTTAGTAGATAAAAAACAATTAAAAATTGTTGGAGCCTACTACGATCTCGATACCGGCAAAGTGAGTTTAATTTAGTCAATTCTAGATTAGTCATCGTGTCGGTTGGCTAATCCTTTTCTCATCCCAGTCATTATAAATTCGATCGATACCAATATGCTCAGTACCCTGCTTTGGTTGCCAATAATTGGAGCAATTATCGTCGGTCTTTTCCCCGATAAATTTGCCCCAGCAAAATTACGTCAAATTACCCTCTTTTTTGTTGCCGCCGTCTTCTTGTGGTCTTTATATCTGCTGACCCAATATAACTTAACCAGTAATGGCTTTCAATTTTCTGAATACCGCGAATGGGCAAAACCAATCGGTTTAAGTTATAACCTCGGAGTCGATGGTTTGTCCTTACCGTTAATTATTTTAAGCTGTTTCTTGACAGGAATAGCTATCTATAGTAGCGAAGAAAAAATAGAGCGTCCCCGACTTTATTACATCCTAATCCTCCTGATTAACGCCGGGGTTTCTGGGGCATTAATGGCCAAAAACCTGCTGCTGTTCATCGTTTTCTATGAACTAGAATTAATCCCCTTTTATCTGATGATTGCTATCTGGGGAGGCGAAAAACGTGGCTATGCTTCGATTAAATTTCTTCTCTATACTGCTGTCTCTGGGTTATTAGTCCTAGCGGCATTTTTAGGTATAGGTTTCCTCAATGGTGGTACTTTTGACTACTCCTCCCTCTCCACCGCCGATTTCTCCCAAAAAACCCAATTACTGCTCTTAACTCTGCTGTTAGTGGGATTTGGCATCAAAATCCCCCTCGTACCTCTCCATACTTGGCTACCGGATGCCTATACGGAAGCTTCCCCCGCTACAGCAATTTTATTAGGTGGTATCCTCGCTAAACTCGGTACTTATGGCTTAGTTCGCTTTGGTCTGCAATTATTCCCGGAAACTTGGTCTTTAATCGCCCCCGGACTGGCAATTGTCGGCGTTATTAGCGTTATTTACGGGGCATTGAGCGCTATTGCCCAAAAAGACATTAAACGCATGGTGGCCTACAGTTCGATCGGTCACATGGGCTATATACTGGTAGCAGCCGCCGCCGGCACGGGTTTAAGCGTCCTTGGTGCCGTCGCGCAAATGATTAGCCATGGTCTCATTCTCGCCCTCTTATTCTATCTGGTGGGCATCGTCGAACGCAAAGCCGGAACTAGAGATTTAGACGTTTTAAACGGTTTAATGAACCCAATTCGCGGTTTACCCCTGGTTAGCGCTCTATTAATTCTCGCCGGTATGGCCAGTGCTGGTATCCCCGGATTAGTGGGATTTGTGGCGGAATTTATCGTTTTTCAGGGTAGTTTCTCCCGTTTTCCCGTGCAGACGGTTCTCTGTATCATCGCTTCCGGTTTAACGGCGGTTTACTTTGTTATCCTGCTTAATCGCACCTGTTTTGGCAAATTGGATAATAAACTTGCCTACTATCCCAAAGTCCTGAAATCGGAAACTATTCCCGCTTTTGTCCTAATGGTATTAATCGTCTTTTTAGGTATTCAACCCAATTATTTAGTCCGTTGGATTGAACCCACCACTAACTCGATGGTTGCCAGCTTATCGGGGGAAGCAAAACCTAGTTTTGTCTTCAAAAAATCTCCGCAAAAGTCCTCAAAAACCAACTGGTTGAATCGGGGTAAATTTTTGAGTAATAGTTAGTTATCCCTTGCTGTTTCCGAATTATTGTAACCGCTGCTAATTACTTTACCTAAAACTATGACTGGGACATTAATCAAAGCCAAAATTCCCCCTTCTAATCACGAATTCGCCGACATTATCCATCGTTTAGAAGCGGGTGGATCCATGTTGCCGGATACTCCCGAAAACCTGATGCAAATTATCGGCATTTATAAAGCTTATGCCGTGCCAATGGATTTTTATTGGCGAGATCTGCTCTACATTGCCGAACGAGTTTTCCTCGATCCTTTGCCCTTTTTTAAATATTTTCTACCCCAAGAATACCTAGACCTACAAAATCATTACGCTGGCGATAATGCCGATTTACGCATCTGGCGCGGTACGGGTTCCGCTCACCCTGAATTGTTAGAATTCATGGATAAAGGTAAAACCAGAAAAATGCCCAGATTAATCCATCATCTTTGGCATGACCGCGTTAATATGGAATTTGCTGAAGCTTGTATGCAAGCCATGTTATGGCATGGCCGCGATATGGGTTGGGGTTTATTTGATGCCTATCTCGATTCAGAAGAATATCGCCAAAATGCCGACCGCGCTATTAAGGCCTATTTCAAGAAAAATCCCGTCATGATGAAACTTTATGACCTGTTCCCCGATATGTTTTTGGAACAGGTGCGGATGATGTCCTACTACTCTAATTTAGGACTATTCTGGGAAGTGATGGCCCCGGTATTTTTCGAGATGTCTGATATCTACGATGAAGGCGGGTTTAAAGGTGTTCCCGATGCCATGAATTTCCTCGTTAATGGTATTTTTGCCATCGCTGGCCGGCCGATTTATCATCATGTTTATATTGATGGTCAATGCTACGAAATTATCCCCAAATCAAAGGCTTTTACTTGGCTTTATGAAGCGGCTTTACCCTATGTGGAAGCGGTCTTTTATCGTACTGCTCCCTTCCGGGGTACAAAGTCCTATAATGCCCAAGCAAAACAGGTTCCTGACGAACAAAAAGACTTTCACTATGGCATTCTTTATGCGGATGTTTTCCCCGTGGGTACTGCGGGAATTCCTCCCACTTTGTTAATGGATGATATGTATCATTTTTTACCCCAATATCTGATCGATTACTATCAGCAACAATGCCGGGGGGAAGATGATATTTTGATTCAATTGGGGATTAGTTTCCAGCGATCAATGTATAATGTTACTTCAGCAGTTATTCAAGCTCTACGCACTGCTTTACTCTATCCCCTCGACGATCCTAATCCCAAACATTTACTGAAAAATCGTCAATTCTTTGAGGCACAAATGGACAGATTTAAACGCCCCGAAGCGCGTCTTAGAGATATCCAAAGTCCTAATTATCGTTGAGGTTTTTTGGTTACTTTTCTGGTGGGTTTATAGCCCACCTTTTTTTGATTATGAGATAACCGACACCCAACCTCAAAAAAGATGACCACTTCTTCCATCATCGATAATTAATACTAAATCTGGGTATTAAAAACTGATTATTTATTCCCCTTTTTGCATGAGTGCATGAGTAGAAAACGGGTTTCTCGGAGAAACCCGTTTTCTGTGCGTTACTCAGCGGATTTAGTATGAGTTGTTATACCAATTCTCCAAAGTCTGACTACAGAAATTTAATCCCCCTAAATCCCCCTTAAAAAGGGTGACTTAAATTCGATGTGTAGTTTTCATTTAGAGAAATGGTATTATTTGTCTGTTTTAGGTTTTAATTTAGAGCAGATTTATGGTTCTTCGGTTTGTCTTATGCAACGTACAGGTTTATAAGGCATGAAACTCTTATAGAGAAAGACATTTGGCGATTTTTGTTAATTGTTTTCGAGCTAGAGCGAACTAATCAATTAAATCTCTTGCCATAAGGATTTAGTCGATTTATGCCCCCCTATCGAACCATAACAAGTAACGAAGAGCCAGATTTATCAAGAGGGTTGCTCTTAAGCTTGGAGCCAACTTCTCAAGATATTAATTACTACTGGAGTGAAAGGTTCCATTTGATCTTGCTGAGGTTGTGATAGGTCATCGATTAATATATTTAATATTTCATCATCCTCTAAGCCGTCATCTGGATTTATGCCATTTTCCCATAATAAAACATTAGACAACCGCTTCCGTTTTTCGATCAAAGCACGGTTATTTTTTTCATGGTCACCCAAATTTAAAACTCGAATCGTCACAGCTGCCCGATCGCTCAATCCTTCTACCCGACCACTAATTTTGAATCGCAGTTCTGTTTCACATTCTGTCATCAGGGGAGTTAGGGGTAGGTGTTGAGATTTATGTGCATCACCGCATTGATTAGGGGTATTACAACTAGCAACAATATTTGAAAAGTCGAGCGTACGTTTAGGATTTAGCTTTTGAGCTTCTATATGCTCATTATGGCAAGCATTAATGTTTTCGATTCGCTGGCAGCAATAGGCACAAAGATAAAACTGCTCATTAAGAGCATAGTCTCGAATCTTTGCCCGAACGACTTTCCCTTCTTCTGTTTTATCTAAATCATCGTATGCCCCATAAGGGTTCTTCCTCTTCCAAGCTGTTAAACAACAAGGTTCAGCCCCTTTACTAATGGTTCGCATAAGGTTCAGCCCCTTTACTAATAGACCTCTTGCATAAATCCGAAAACAAACGATAGAAACAATAATGGGAGGGACTTTCAGTTAATTATTTATTAGTAGTTGATAATCTTCAAAAATGTTGCTGTACAAGGATCGACTTAAGACTTTTGCAAGAGGTCTA
>NZ_JBLZRT010000039.1:0-19988 GCF_048564745.1 Microcystis sp. | reverse complement strand
TTTCAAGACTCGGTTAACAATTTGTAATATTCCTTGTTGACACCCTTACTGACAAAGAAAAAACTGAAATCAAGTCAGGATAAGGGTTGGAGTGCTTACTGCAAAAATTGTTAAGAAAGATCCCTATAAGGGATAGCTTATCAAGGGGGGCAGGGGGGATCGAACCTAAAATCCATTGTTAATTTAACTATAACCAGCTACTTAGGGTTTCAAGGGAATTTTCTAGGTAATTAGCTGGCGAATCGGGAAGCAATTAGCTGAAGCCATCAGTCTTCAGCTAGAACAAGGTGATAATAACTAGAAAAACTGATAACTGATAACTGATAACTGATAACTGATAGATTAAATCACCGTGCCGTCGGGAATAGTGGCATTTTTGAAAATAACCACGATGCCGCTGCGAACATAGAAACCTAAATCTTCGCGATTAGCTTCTTCCACACGATCTTTGTTAACAATTAAAACATTGGAACCAATGCGAGCATTTTTGTCCACAATTGCCCGACGAATAGTGGAACCAGGGCCAATACCCACGGGAATTTTGGCATTTCCGATCAGACTTTCCCGTTCGGGGAAAGACTCATAAAAGTCGGCTCCCATCAGCATTGTATCCTCGATCGTGCAGTCTTTGCCGACTCGACTACGAATACCTAAAATCGAGTGATGGATGCGACATTCTTTGAGAATACAACCTTCAGAAATCATCGATTCTGTCACCGTACAATTGAGCATTTTTGTGGGTGGCAGATAGCGAGAACGGGTATAGATGGGGGCTTTTTCGTCGTAGAAACTAAAGGCGGGATTTGGTTGTTGGGTCAGGGCGAGATTAGACTCATAAAAGGCCTCAATCGTCCCGATATCTTCCCAGTAACCCTTAAATAAATAAGCCTGAAGATTGTAGTCTTTAGCCGCCGAGGGAATAATTTCCTTGCCGAAATCGGTCTGTTCTTTATTGGCATCGAGCAGATCGATTAAAACATTCTTTTTAAAGACATAAATTCCCATGGAAGCGATGTAGGGACTTTGACGGGCTTGGTCGGGACTTAAGCCTAAAATCGTCGTATCTACCCGCATTCTTTCCAATTCTGGCCCTTTGGGTTTCTCGTAAAAATCGACAATTCGCCCCGAATCATTAATTTTCATCACCCCAAAAGCGGAGGCCCGACGTTCATCGATGGGAACCACTGATAAAGTGATGTCGGCGTTGGTTTCCCGATGGCGTTCGATGAACTTGCTGTAGTCCATGCGATAAAGATGATCTCCCGAGAGAATTAGATATTCATCGATATCCCAATCCTTCATCGTCCAGATGTATTGTCGTACCGCGTCGGCAGTGCCTTGGAACCATTGAGGATTCTCCATGGTTTGTTGAGCGGCCAAAACTTCCACGAAACCATCACTAAAACCCGTAAAATTATAGGTACGATTGAGGTGACGATTGAGGGAAGCGGAGTTAAATTGCGTCAACACATAGATTTTGTCAATCTGGGAGTTAATACAATTGCTGACGGGAATATCGATTAAGCGATATTTTCCCGCTAGGGGGACGGCAGGTTTTGCCCGCAGTTTCGTTAACGGATAAAGGCGAGTTCCGGCCCCGCCACCCAAAATAATAGCTAATACTTTTTTCACGCGCGTAACCCTCGCGATTGGCTGTTTCCTTCTCAAAGTAAGTGTAGGATGATAGCGCACCTTATTGATAGAGGGGAAACAAAAATCTAGATCTAAAAGTCATCAAGAGGGAATTGATCGGAGTCTTTGCGGATAAATTCGCTAAAATCATGAATTTCTGGGCTAAATCATTAATATTCACCTTTTTTCTCCCTTTACCGTACCTGGTGCCTGCCACGGTGACGGGCGATCGCTGTTCTTGGTTAGCCCAAAGTTCCGATGTACAAACTTTCGGTAAACAGGGGCAAAGCGGAAAAGCTGGCAAGATCGGCGGCCAAGGCAAAAATAGTGACAGTTTAACCCTTTTTCTCGATGGTTCTCCCCTAAAACTCGATATTTCAGGACAAAAAGGGGTTGATGGTGAAAATGGCAGCAATGGCAGCGATGGCAACTGTAGCGGTCAACCGGGCAACGTCACACGAAATCTCCAGGCGGCCGGTGGTGGTAACGGTGGCAATGGGGGTGATGGGGGTGATGGGGGCAATGGCGGCGCTTTAACCCTCTATGCCACTAATTTAGATTTTCTCCGACAAGTAACGGTCAATGCGGCCGGAGGTGCCGGGGGTTTTGGGGGTCAAGGAGGCCAGGGGGGCAAGGGTTGTCGCTGTTCCCAACCCTTCTGGACAATTCAAACCTGCAGCGGTAGGCCAGGGGATGCCAATTATAGCTGTACCACCCGAGAATTTAGCTGTCAGGATGGTCTGGATGGGGCGACGGGTAATAGTGGTCGTAATGGTCGCGAGGGACGTTTAGGACAGTTAACTTTAATTCAAATCGATCGCCCTTTAACTGCCGATCAACCGAGCGCAACTGTTACCCTTTCCGAGTTAAAAGAACGGGGTTATATTCTCTCTAAAAATAGTTGGGAAACTCGCACTGGGGCAATGTCTTTATTTTCTCCCGGTTCCCTGATCGATGATCAATATCGGATTTTATTAGATCGATCTGAACGTTCTTTTATTTTAATTTGGAATGCGCCCCAAGAGTTTAACCGGTTTGCTAATCAGCGTTTTACTTTAACCCTCGATGATCAAAAGGAAATGAGGGTAACTGTCCCCAGTGAATTGTGGATCGAGGGAACCACTCAAAAACGCAATAATGTTACGGAATTTGTCGTTTATAATGCTGTTTTTGAACGAGATGTCACCCAATTAGAAGCAAAAGGTATTACAGGAAATGGTACTGATTTAAGGCTTTTTCTCGAAGATAAAGCTTCCCAATCAAATTTAATCGGCACTAAATTTAAACTGCGTTATCGCGTCACTCGTTGGCAAGCAGATGACCTGCAAACCAGTCCCAGAACCGATTTTGTCACTCGCTATGAAGGAGATATGCCTGCTAATTTGGTTCGACAGGAGGGCAATCAATTTATTCTCGATATCGGTCAATTACCCTTACCCGTGGAATCTTTGCGATCGGGTACGGGGATAGAAATCGAGTTACTTGCTACTCGTTCTTTTGCTGGTTATTCCAAAGAACAAAAAATCGTCATCCGCGACACGATTAAAGGGGCAAATATCCCACGGAGATAAGTCAAAAAAGTCCCCTTCTCCTTTCTCTCGTGCAGTCTTAACCAGTAATTTAGATAGCCAACTTAAGTAGCTGGTTATAATTAAATTAAAAATAGATTTTAGGTTCGATCCCCCCTTAGTACTAGGGTTGATTCATAGTAGGGTTGATTCATGAATCAACCCTACCCTTAGTCCCCCCTTGATAAGGGTGGTGTCTGATAATTTTTAACGCCTACCTACTTACCAAAAAGCTTTAAAATATGTTGAGAGGAAGACCGGTTCTTCTCTGGGGAAACCCAGAGAATGCCGCGATCAGCGATCAATGGCTACCCTCAAGGAGAAAATCAAGGGAAAGATGGGCAATATTTTAAGTGTGGCGCCGATGATGGATTATACCGATCGCCATTTTCGCTATTTTTTGCGACAAATTAGCCGTCGTCCCCTTCTCTACACGGAAATGATCACGACGATGGCGATCAAACACGGCGATCGCTATAAGTTGCTGGGGTTCTCCCTAGCAGAAAAACCTCTAGCTTTGCAGTTAGGGGGTGATAATCCCTATATTTTGGCAGAATGTGCTAAAATAGCCGAATATATGGGTTATGACGAGGTAAATCTCAATGTGGGTTGTCCTAGTTCTAGGGTAAAAGAGGGCAATTTCGGCGCTTGTTTGATGGCTAACCCGGAATTAGTCGCTAGGGGAATATCGGCAATGAATCAAGCTGTATCGATTCCCGTGACTGTAAAACAGAGAATTGGTATTGATGATCAGGATAGTTACGAAAATATGGCGAATTTTGTCCGTATTGTCGCAGATGCGGGTTGTCAACGTTTTACCATCCATGCGCGGAAAGCTTGGTTACAGGGATTAAGTCCTAAGGAAAATCGCACTGTCCCCCCCCTGCGTTACGATGATGTTTATCGCCTAAAAAATCAGTTTCCCCATTTGTTTATTGAAATTAATGGCGGTATCATTAATTTAGAACAGGCTAGACAACATTTACAATTAGTAGATGCGGTCATGATCGGTCGGGCAGCCTACGATAATCCCTATTTATTTGCCACAGTCGATCGAGATTTTTATGGGGAATCGGTTACTCCTCCTACCCGGGAAGAAGTAATCAAAAAAATGCTTCCCTACGTCGATGAGTGGGTGAGTAAAGGTTATAAATTACACCAGATCAGCAAACATCTTTTACAGCTTTTTGCCGGTCAGCCCGGAACTAAAGCCTGGAAGCGTTATATTAGTGAAAATAGCCATTTTCCTGGGGCCGATTCTGGGGTAATCTGGCAAGCTTTAGAGCAGGTAAATTCCCTAAATGATCTGGCCAATTCCCATTAATTTATTTTCTTTTCTATGATTACCCAATCCTCAATTACTGCCGGGGTAAAAAATTCAGCTATGGCGGATTTTGTTTATCAACCTCCCCCGGCAGCTATCACAGCTAAACGTATTTTAATTAAACCTAATTTAGGTTATCCTGTGCCACCACCAGTAACGGTTAGTCTGCCGGTATTAAGTCAAGTTTTGCGGGGATTGAGGGGGGTAAATCCAGGAGCAGAAATTATCTTATTAGAGGGAGTTTGTTCTGCTATTTCTTTGAGAGAAATTATCGATATTTTGGGGGTAAAATCTATTCTCGATCCTGGAATAACTATTCTTGATGCTGATAGTTTAACCCAGCAAGAATATCCGAATCTTTCCCCTTTTCCTGTCCGGTTTCCCTCGATGTTTGCCCCTAAAATTATCGAAGAAGTGGATTGTCGGATCACAATTGGAACCTTAAAACGCACCCATTTAAAGGATAAACCCTTGATTTCTGCTTCTTTAAAAAATCTCTATGGACTCTTTCCCCGTAGTCATTATAAAGCCCGTAGTCCCAACTCGCGGGGGCAATTACATCGCCCCTCCGTACCGCTAATTTTACAGGATGTTTATTTTTGTATCGGTCATCTTTTTGATGGGGCAGTGGTGGACGCTAATCTTAAATATTTTAGTAGTAATTGGCGACCGGATCGAGGAAAATCTATTCCTCTGGGTCAAGTATTTTGGGGTGATGATATGATTAGCGTGGATCGCAGTGCTTGCCTGTTGGGTGATGAACCGATGCCGAGTTATTTAGATGCGATCGATTTGCTTCGTTCTCAACTTTTAAACGAAACTAATTAGGGTTTACTGAAAAAGTTTGTTGGTGGGGTTAGGAGTCAGGAGCCGGTCGTCAGGAGGGGAAGTCAGAATAACAGAATGACCTCGCGCAATCCTGTTTAAAAAATATACAGGAGAGTGGGGATCACCGGAGCGGGGTAGGGTTGATTCATGAATCAACCCTACCTGGAATCAACCCTACCTGGAATCAACCCTAGGAGCGGGGTAGGGGAACAATCCATAACTGGGTTTTTACGGAAGCGAGCTAGGTGCGTTTGGCATTCTCCGAGATTAACCCATTGTCGAGTGAACTGCTCTTTAGGTTGCCCAAAACCCCCCCTCGGTGAGGATGTCAAGCGTCTATCCAGATGCTGCCGTCTTCGATGCGAAGGGGATAAACGGGTAAAGCTTGGGGTTGAGAAACTGCCGCCATCGCTTTGTTAACCACAGGGGGCCAGGTAATCCAATCTTTGACAGCACCGCTACAGAGATCAAAAGAACTACGATGCCAGGGACAAACGATCGCGCCGTCCTCGGTAATTTTGCCCTTCGTCATCGATAATTTTAAATGGGGACAACGGCTGCCGACGGCGTGGAATTGACCGTTATTGTTAATCAACAGAATGGAATTTTCCCCCACTTTTACCACTTGACGGGCGCCGGGGACAAGGGAATCTACAGATAATACTTTTGTCCAACTCATATTTTTATTTAACCAAGGGAGAGATCGAGAATGGTTTCGGGGTAATTTTGGGCAATAATATCCTGTTTAGCCCATTGTTGGTAATCTTGCAACAATTGACTCATTAAACGCTGTTTAATCCGCAATAAAACCCCTTTTAAGAGACTATTGCCGGCGATTTCTAACAGCGGACGCGGGGTTAACCATAATGGTGGTGGTAGGGCGACTTTCACCTCAAGATTGGCTTTTCCCGCTAGATAGGTTTGATTATTTTTTTCCACAGGAGCGAGTTTGCCTTGAACATTGAGGCTAAAGCGATCGTTGATATAATCAATACCTTTGATCTGACAGTCTTCTGATTGCAAAAATATCGTCCCCTCAGAGGTGGCCCAGACATTAAGAATAACCGTGGGCTGAAAATAGTACATATTCAAAAAGTTTAGGGGACGCATTTTTAGGCGAAACCGATTCTCAGACAGGTGTTCTGTTAAGCTAGTCTCAACGATAGCCTGTACTAATCTTTGCGGTTGACGCAGATAATGCTGAATCGGTATGGTTTGTTCAGCAACAACAATTTCTAGGGATTCGGCAGCGGTAAAAGTTACTTCCATACGTTGGTTATCTTAAATTTGTCTCCCTTCTTAATTTTACTTTACAAAACTTATACTTTTCGACGGTCCAGATGTAGAAATTTTACCGCTAAGAGGGGACACAAACCAGATTTTTGCCCAAAGTTGGGCTTTTTTCAGTGATCAGTGATCAGTGGGGGGTTTTAAGTCAAGAGTGGGGGGGAGCGGGCAGCAATTCTCATTTTAAGGTTTCATGACATTAAAACCCTTGCACCTAGAGGGGTTAATAATTCTTAACGAATCTCTAGATCGCTGAAACAACGCAAAATCGTTTCAAAATGAGAATTGCTGCCCCAACTAGGCCCACAAGAGCGGCATCGCACTTTAACCCACAGCTTCAATCCATGGGCATGGTGCGTTCCCCAAAAATCGATCGCTGGAGCAGTGGGACTTGCATTAGGGAACGCACCCTACAAGATCGGCGATCGCACTATTGTATTTAGATTGTAAGACGGATTCGATGGTGGGTGCTGTTATGGTGAGTTTTAACTAGCTGCTTATGGCTGATTGTCTCAGTCAAGGGGACAATTTGCTAACTGGGAGGGCGAGTTTCTAACGTAGTAGGTTTTCTTTTCTACAATCGTAAGTAGTCGTGCAAAATTAATTTCCTAGTGAAGATAGGCAAGAGGCAAGAGACAAGAAGCAAGAGGTGGTTAGATATGTGTAATTAATTTTGCTTAGGTACTTATAGCACCACTCAGATTAGTCTTCTTTACTCATAAGTCAACTCCGTTGCTTATTTCTGATCGATTCTTAGGAAAGATGTATAAGCATTGCCAAACCATCCTAAAACCATGTAGAAAACATTATTGATATAGTCAGGCACTTTTTCACTTCTATAAAAAACAGCATAAATAAACATAGTTAAACCAAAAAAAACTAAGATTGTCGCTAAAATCCAATTAGTTGTTAAAATTAGCTTAGTGGTTGCTAGATCTTTAGAAGATGGACGCTTAGATGGGTTTTGAGGAGCTTCACCCAATTCTTCAAGAGGAATAGTTTCATAAGAATTAGTTTCAATCTTACCGAGAAAAGTATAGTTAAGAAAGCGCACAATCTTCTTCATCACAATTAAACCCCCATTTTTGTCTTGGTGCATTAAACACGACTTTATTCTGATTTAAAATGTCTCTACCAATGGCAGCATATTCTTTACTGGGAATTGATACGACTTCAATCTCACCCTGAAAATCTATCTGGTTTGTAGTATCAATTACTCTAAGGTATATTAGATATGTTGGCAGTTCACCAGTCTGATTATTAGCCATTCTGAATGACCTTTGTCCAAAAGGATATAGAGGACTTATCCTTGCTAACTCTTGAATAATTTCTCCAGGAACAACAGTCATTACTGCACCAGTGTCAATAATAGCTAGAATGGGACGACTAATAATAGATTTATCTGAGGTATGAGAAACTACAATCTTAGCTTCTGGACATAGTGGATATAGACCACTTGGTGATTGGAGATTACCGTATTTGTACATAGTCTTTATCCTTTATTCAAATTTGTAGAATATATCTAAAGAACTTGGTAAGTCAATCACGACATCTGCTTCGTCTGTCAGGATACTTGTCTTTTTAACAACTTTTTGAACTTTTGTAAATAATTTTAGTTGTGATTTTTCGGGATACTTCTCCCTTATGAATTTCAGCAGTTCTTGTTCATCTGTAATTTCTGGAAAAACTTGCTCGCCACCTACAAAAGCAACATACTTGCTTTCGTATTTTGCCAACCAATCCCTATCTGATTGACATTTTTCGTATGCTTCAAAATTGCTATCCATATCTGAAAGTAATTTTTTATCATTAGGTATAGATAATGTAGCACTTGTATTTTTTGCCGATAGTTGTTCAAGTTCAAGTTTTTGTCGATCTCTTTCTAATTCTAACTTTTCTTTTTCAGGCAGTTCAATAGATATAAGTTTTTGTCGATCTCTTTCTAATTCTAACTTTTCTTTTTCAAGCAGTTCAATAAATATATTTCGATACTCATCATCACTATTCTTAATTTTATTCTGTATTTCATCAATGAGTTGCCGTAGGGATTTGATAAAATCAGCAGCAATCCTACAGGCACCTTCTTTTAATTTAGTTCCTTTCTCTTTATAAGCTACCAAGTTTTTGTCTATTTTACGCGCTTGTCTTTCATACTTAGGATATGCTGACCACATTACTACACGAATGTTTTCATCTATTGCTTTGAGTTTTGTTAAAGCATCTAAACCTTCAGCGGGATTGTTCCCAATTTTATTATCAAGAATATAAATTCCCGCTTCTTTATTTCTGGCATACGCAGCAACTTCATCACTGTTTCTTGCCATTTTGACTGTCCAGCCTAATTTCCCTTCTATAACCTCTTTGATAGCCTCCTCTGCTGCTGGGCTATCCTCCATTACTACAACTTCTTTTTTCAAGACTGCCTTGCACATAGATCGATTATCAAATATTGCTGCTGACATTTTAATTCTCCTTTTGTTGTGTTTTTACATTATGGATCAACTTTGATACCATTTGAGCGGAATATTTACAAAAAATGTGGTTCCCTTGCCAACGGTGGAGTCGTAGTATATTTTACCACCATGTTCGCGCAGGATTTCACTGACGACATACAGCCCCATGCCTGTACCTCCTTCAGATTTGCGAGTCGAAAATCCTTTTTTGAAAACTTCATCTTTGATTTCATTGGGTATGCCTGATCCATTGTCTTCAATGCTAATCTGTATATATTCTATACCATCAGATGTCACAATGAAAGTTTTGATGAAAATCTTTGCTTTTTTGGGCTTGGCTTTTTCAATAGCTTCTATCGCATTGGCAATTAAGTTATGGATGATTTGCTTAAATTTCGTTTCGTCAACCTCAATGATTGGTATGGTTTTGTCTGGTATAATTACAACTTCAATGTCTCTGGAAGCCAAATCAAAAAACTTGGCAGCCTTTCTTACTAAGTCATTGATATCGATAGCGGTAGGAACGCTAGATTCTGATTCAAATTCAGATCTTATACCTTCTATACGCCTGTCTATCCATTCTATTTGCTCACTAACAATTCGCTCTTTTTCTCTATTACTTTTGCCACTATCACTCAACAGTTTTTGTAGGTTATAAGAGATGTCAATTAATTCATTCTTATATTCGTGAAGGAAGCTCTTTAAATTAGTGTCAAATCCTTGAGCATAAACCTTATTGTGGAATTCACGCTTTTCATTTTCTAATTCTATTCTTTCTTTAGATAACTCTTCTTTGTACTGAACTATGTATATAATCGCAGCCGTCAAAAATGATATGGTCCTCAAAAATGATTTATCGCTATCAGAAAATTCATGCTTGTAGCCAGTATAAACAGAGATATTGCCAACAACATTATCTTCAATTGAAAGTGGTACACACGCATGAGATTTTAAGCTATTTTTTTCTATCCATGTTTTATTAAAATATGGTTTTTTGTAGTTTTCAATATCATTGATATACTCGGCAGTGTTGGTTTTAAATACTTGTCCTACAATGCCATCTACCACTTTTACTGGCTTATTGTCGCGTTCTCCACAAATGTCATTTGTTGTAGATATTTTGACGATTTCTAATTCATTGTTTTTATTCTTGATACGCAAGATACAAACCTTATAAGGAGTCAGGTCTGAAACCAGATCGTCGGCAATTGATTCTAGTATTTTTGTAAATTCATTTTGATTGAATTTATGCTCCGCTCCTAAAGATATAATTTCTTGAGTGATTTTATTATATTCTTCTAGATTTTTCCTTCTACCAAAATCTGATATGATCTTAGAAACAGTGGTGCTAATTAGCATTAACCAGGATAAATCTTCATTTTGGAATCCATTGCTGTCACTTTTATTTAACACTTCTAATGTACCAAAAGTTCTATTCAAGCCATTGAGAGGAACTGAAATACCGCACCTTAAATATCCTAAAGTATCCTGATATTCTTTGCCATACTTCATATCTGGAAAATCTCTCATAATATTATTAGAATATTGTGGTTCTCCATAAGTTGAATCCAATAAATCTAAGCCAGTAGGAGGTACTGCCTTTCCAGAAAAACTTTCGTCAGGTTTGTAAGTTTCGTCAGCCAGCCATGACGCAGGGAGAGGATTACCCTCTCTATCAACGCCATCAATACCAAAGCGTTTGAGGACACCATCCTTAGAAAAAAGAAAAATCGATGCCACTTGCACGTTTAATTTCTCGCGCACTTCTTGCAGTGCTACCTGTATGGCTTCTTCCTGACTCTTACAGCGGATGAGAGTCTTGCTGACTTGATTGAGACTGCGAAGCTGTATTAGTATCTGTTCTCTCTCCATAACCAGCGCCTCACTACTACTCTGTAAATGGCTACAATTTTAAATTCCGGATTTCGGATTGTCAGCGGTAACTTTACAAAAGTTTACGGTAGGGTTTCATCCATTATAACTTCGTCCATTGCATCACATAAACCGAAGAACCTGAATTGGGGTGATGGGGTGATGGGAAGTGTCGTGAAGTGAAGGCAAAAAGACAAACAGCCTCTACAATGATAAAAGGTGAGACCTCTAGGGAATGCAAAATAATTATCATGAAGCCAAGAGACCTAATTAAAGTCTTAATTGCTGACGATCAAGAGTTAACCTGTTTAGGACTCAAGATTTTAATTTCCCAGCAGCAGGATTGTCAGGTGGTGGGAATTGCGGTTAATGGTCAACAGGCGATCAACTTGGCGAAAAGTTGTCAACCAGATGTAATTATTTTAGATATACAGATGCCTGTCTTAGATGGACACAGCGCCGCTATTCAAATCAAACAATTCGACCCTTATATTCGCATTATCGCCTATAGTTCCTTGCCAAAGCTTCCAATGGAAAAAAATAATCAAAGTATAGCTTTTGACCTATACTGCTCTAAAGATATATCTTCCCAAGCTCTGATCAAAGCGATCGATGACTTGGGAAAATTAGCACAATCGGACAAACATCAATCCCGTCGAGTCGGATAGTTAACTAAGTTTTTCTTCAGGAAAAGTTGCTTGAAACTCATCGAGTAATTCATCCAACTCCTCAAGAGCTTGATTAACATCTAATCTCAGGCCGCCAATGTCGGGTTTATCGCGCAATTGCAGTAAATAATCGCGTTTATTAGCCATTTGTTGCACTTTATCGATCAAGCTGGTTTTATCCATAATTCACCCTCTGGTACTGACTGCGATTATATCTCAGTCAGCCCATATCAGTGGATCTCCCGCAAAAATCAAAAATCTTCTCTTGGGTGAGGAGACAGAAAACCCTGAGACAGGAGGATAAAAAAAGACAAGAGACAAGCACCCTATCTATAAAAACTACAATTATGTCAAATTTATCTGATATTTTCGATATTTTAGCCCGATAGCGGCTCGATAACCTAACTTCTGTAGCAGATATACTGATGACTGATAACTAATAACTGATTTTCCTATGTCCCCCCTCAATTCTCACCGCTCAGAAATAACTACCGTTGCCGATCCTATTTATCTAGAAATCTTTAAAAATCTCTATCAATTTATTGCCGAAGAAATGGGGATTACTCTCCAAAATACGGCAGCAAGTGTCAATATTAAAGAGCGCCTAGACTTCTCCTGTGCTATCTTTGATGAGATGGGAAATTTAATCGCTAATGCTCCTCATATTCCCGTCCATTTAGGCTCTATGTCCGATAGCGTTAAAAGCTTAATTCAGGATAAAGGTGAGACGATTCGTCCGGGGAATGTTTATCTGGCTAATAATCCTTATAATGGCGGTACTCACCTGCCAGATGTCACAGTAATTAGTCCTATTTTTGATCGCCAAAATCAGGAAATATTATTTTATCTTGCCTCCCGGGGACATCAAGCTGATATCGGTGGCATTACCCCCGGTTCTATGCCTCCTCACTCTGTTCATATTAGCGAAGAAGGAATTTTATTCGATAATTTTTTGTTGGTAGCGGCGGGACATTTTCGGGAACAAGAATTAATTAATCACTTAACTAATAGTCCTTTTCCTGCACGCAATATCGCCCAAAATATTGCCGATTTTCAGGCACAAATAGCTGCTAATGCCAAGGGGGAAAGAGAATTACATAATATGGTTGATCGCTACGGATTAGCTATGGTTAAAGCCTATCAACAGTTCGTTCAAGATAATGCGGAATTGGCGGTTAGAAAAGCTATATCTGTCTTAAAAGATGGTGAATTTACCTATTATCTAGATAACGGTGCTGTCATCAAGGTCAGAATTAGCATAGATATTGATAATTGTCAAGCAACCATTGATTTTACTGGCACATCTGACCAGTTAAATAATAATTTTAATGCACCCCTAGCAGTGACAAGAGCGGCGGTTTTATACGTTTTTCGTACCCTTGTGGAGGAGGCAATTCCTTTAAATGCTGGCTGTTTCAAACCCCTCCATTTAATTATCCCATCTGGCTGTTTTCTTAATCCCGTTTATCCAGCGGCCGTAGTAGCAGGAAATGTGGAAACTTCCCAGGCCATAGTTAATGCTTTATACGGCGCTTTAGGCATTCAGGCAGCCAGTCAAGGAACGATGAATAATTTCACTTTTGGCAATCAAGAATATCAATATTATGAGACTATTTGTGGCGGTTCTGGTGCGGGAGCAAATTTTGCGGGAACTGCTGCCGTACAAACCCAGATGACTAATTCCCGTCTCACCGATCCGGAAGTATTAGAAATGCGCTATCCTGTGTTAGTAGAAAGTTTTAGCATTCGCCAAGATAGTGGCGGTAAGGGACAATATTCTGGAGGTGATGGTGTAATTAGAAGAATTAAATTTCAAGAGGCTATGACCGCCAATATTTTATCGGGTAATCGCCAGATTCCCCCCTTTGGACTAGCGGGAGGAAAAGCCGGTAAAATAGGACGTAATGCCGTGGAAAGAAACGATGGAACTATCGAAGAATTGCCCGGTACTGCGACTGTAGAAATGAACCCCGGTGATATTTTTATTATTGAAACCCCCGGCGGTGGTGGCTATGGAAATTGCTGAACGATAACTTTAATTTTAATTAAGTACCTAAGCAAAATTAAGTAAGTGGTTATAATTAAATTAGAGATAGATCCCCCCTTAATCCCCCCTTAATAAGGGGGGTGTCTGACGATTTACTGATTAAATCATGACAATTATCTTAGCGATCGAAACCAGTTGCGATGAAACGGCTGTGGCTATTGTTAACAATAACCAGGTGTTGAGTAGTGTGGTTTCCTCTCAAATTGATCTCCATCGTCTCTATGGCGGTGTTGTGCCGGAAATGGCCTCCCGACAACACCTAGAAACCATTAATTTTTGTCTAGAAAAAGCTTGGCAAGAAACGGGTTTAAATTGGTCAGAAATTGATGGAATAGCCGCCACAGTTGCCCCCGGTTTAGTAGGTGCTTTAATGGTGGGAATGACGGCAGCCAAAACCCTCGCTATTGTCCACGATAAACCCTTTATCGGCATTCATCATCTCGAAGGTCATATCTATGCTTCCTATCTCGCTGAACCCGATCTTAAACCCCCTTTTTTATCTCTTTTAGTCTCCGGGGGTCATACCAGTTTAATCCATGTGCAGGCCTGCGGTAAATATCAACAATTAGGAACCACTAGAGATGATGCAGCCGGAGAAGCTTTTGATAAAGTGGCACGATTATTAAACTTAAGTTATCCGGGTGGTCCGATAATCGATCGCATGGCCAAAGATGGTAATCCCCAAGCTTTTCCCTTTCCTGAAGGTAAAATATCTTTACCAACTGGCGGTTTTCATGCCTACGATTCCAGTTTTAGCGGTTTAAAAACTGCCGTTTTGCGCTTAGTAGAGAAATTCGAGCCAGATAATTTACCCGTAGCTGATATAGCCGCTAGTTTTCAAGATACGGTAGCCAGAAGTTTAACCCGTCGGACAATCAATTGTGCCTTAGATTATGGCTTAAAAACTATCGCGATCGGGGGAGGAGTAGCTGCTAATAGTGCCTTAAGAAATCATCTGGAAACTGCCGCCAAAAATCATGATTTAACCGTCTATTTTCCGCCACTTAAACTCTGTACAGATAACGCCGCTATGATTGCTCGCGCTGCTGTTGATCATTATGATCTGGGTCATTTTTCTGACCTTTCTCTCGGTGTTCGTTCCCGTTTACCTTTAAGCGAAGTTATGCAATTATATAATACGTCAGATTTTTAGATATCAGCCGTCAGTATTCAGAATTGAGGAGATTGCTTTTATCTATTCTCCCCATCACCCCATCACCCCACCACCCCACTTCATAATTCATAATTCATAATTCATAATTTATAATGTTTGGCTTTTTAAATCTCAATAAACCCCCCGATTGGACTTCTCATGATTGTGTGGCCAAAGTCCGAAAAATTCTTAAGACTAAACGAGTCGGCCATGGCGGAACTTTAGATCCTATGGCCACGGGAGTTTTACCGATCGCCGTCGGATCTGCCACCCGATTACTGCCCTATTTACCCGAAAATAAGGCTTATCGGGCAAAAATCCAGTTAGGACTCAGCACCGATACCGATGATATTACGGGAAAAGCGATCGCCACTTGTCCCTGTGCCGATTTAACTTTAGAGGCAGTTAAACCCCATTTAGCGGAATTTATTGGCAATATTGCCCAGATTCCGCCGATGTATAGTGCTATTCAAAAGGATGGTCGCCGTCTCTACGAATTGGCACGCAAAGGGGAAATAATCGCAGTGGAGCCTCGTCAGGTCAAAATTGACCAAATTACGGTTTTAGGCTGGTTAGAGGGCGAATTTCCACAAATAGAGCTAGATATTCACTGTGGATCGGGGACTTATATCCGTTCCCTGGCCAGAGATTTGGGCAAGGTGTTAGCTGTGGGTGGCACTTTAGCCAGTTTAACTCGCACGGAAAGCTGTGGTTTTCAATTAGCTGATAGTATTAATCTCGAAGCTTTAATGGCTAATTCTGAGGCTTTAATTTCGCCTCGCATTGCCTTGGCACATCTAGACTGGATTTCTTTGACATCAGAAAGAGTTATCGATTGGTTTCACGGCAGAAAAATTAATCTCACCGATACAAATGTTATGATCGGTTCTCTGGTTGCCGTGGAGTCTTTAGAAGCTCAATTTGTCGGCATTGCTGAGATAGTTGTCAGAGAAGATGAATACTACCTACAGCCTAAAATAGTTATTCAGCAATAGGGTTAATAATAAACACTTTTTCTATATCTTAAGTATGCTTATCTGGACAAACTAAGCTTTTTTATCAACAGTATAAACCCACTGATTATGATTTTTTTTGGCCACGATTTTTTTAGAAGCGACCAAAGATTTTAGACAAAGATTGAGCATAGAAACGGGACGATTTAAGCGCTCACTCAATTCTTGAACTGTGATTCCTTGTGGATAAAATTGCATAAGTTCAAAAACTTGTGCGCTAGTATTTAGTCCTTTTGTCGGACTAATAATCTTGATAGCCAAGGCTAGTAATCGGGAGAAACGACAGGCCATTAGACCCTTGTTTGTCGCTGCTTTGTTCCGATAGATCTAGCCTTTTTTTCGAGAATTTATTAGGGTTTAAAATGCTAATAAAACCTTGACGGAAATAGAGATTAATTTGTTCCCATAATCTCTTGAATAGCAGATAAAAGACGATCAATTTCCTCATCAGTGCCGATAGAAATCCGCACATAATTCTGAATGCGAGGATGCTTAAAGTATCGCACTAATATCTGACGCTCTTTGAGTTGATTATATAACTCACTGGCACTAATCTGGGGGGGAGAAGCGAGGATAAAATTAGCTTCCGAGTCAAAAACAATAAATCCCAACTCGCGCAAAGAAGTAATTAAACGGCCGCGGGTTTGACGGACTTTTTGCCAAACTTGCTCAAAATAATTATGGTGTTTTAAAGCTGCTGTGGCTAAAGTTTGAGCGATGCGATCTAAATTATAGGAATCACGCACCTTATCCATCTGTTCGATAATTGCCCTGGAAGCAAAACCGAAACCGACTCTTAACCCCGCTAAACTATAACTTTTCGACATAGTGCGACTAATGATGACATTATCGTAACGGGAGAGAAAATCGAGATGATTGTCATCACTAAAATCCACATAAGCTTCATCAATTAATACCACTCCCGACGCATTAGCACAGGTTGCTTCTAAATAGTCGCGATCAAGATGTTTACCGAGGGGAGGATTAGGAGAAGCCAGAAAAATTAATTTCGCTTCCGGACAAATAATCGGTCCTTCCAATGCAAATTTATCATTAGTGGGAAATTCGATAATATTTGCCCCGTGTACCCGGGCAATTGTCTCGTAAAGGGAATAGGTTAAATCTAAAAAAGCGACACTTTCGCCAGGGTTAACAAAAGTTCGCAGGGCGATATTAAGGATATCATCGGAGCCATTACCCGCGATTATCTGATCGGCTGTTATGCCGTATAATTCCGCCGCCGTTTGCCGTAACTCTTTGGAGATAGGATCGGGATAGAGTCGGACTTTCTCTAATTGCTCTGGCAGGTGGGCAAAAATTTCCGCCGGTGGGGGATAGGGATTCTCATTGGTGTTAAGTTTGGTAAATCCCGCGCTTTGGGGCTGTTCTCCCGGAGTGTAAGCGGGGGTTTGACGAACACAATCGCGTGTAGGTAGCATGGACTCTCTGGGGCGGCAATTTCTAGCAAGCTTTCTATTGTAACAAATCCTCGCCGATGATCGGGGGTTGAATAGATGTCAACCCCCAATGGTAAAACTAATTAGGGTTGGCTGAATAAATCTAAAAACCTTGTTGGATAATATCTTTAGGCTTTTTTGAAATCAAAACGTGCCAGCGATTGGAGTGATTGGGGGGAAAATTCAGGGACTTTTTTCCTGAAAATTAGGTAATTGACTCCCTGAAAATGGGTAAAACCCCACACCCCACACCCCACACCCTGCCACCAGGAAAAACTTTTCAGCAAACCCTAATTAAGGTTCTACCCAACGGCCATCGGCTTTAATTAAATTAATCAACTCGTTGACACCTTCACTTTCGGGGACCCGTTTAATTTCCTCGCGACCGCGATAAAGGGAGATATAACCAGCCTGTTTCCCCACATAACCATAGTCTGCGTCGGCCATTTCTCCCGGTCCATTGACAATACAACCCATAACGGCGATATCGAGTCCAGTCAGGTGTTGAGTCGCTCCCCGCACTTGCTGCAGGACATCTTCTAAATTAAAAAGAGTGCGACCACAGGAAGGACAGGCAACGTATTCGACCATGGTTTTCCGCAGTCCCAGGGCCTGGAGAATGCTGTAACAGACGGGAATTTCCTTTTCGGGAACTTCCGTCAGAGAAACGCGAATCGTATCACCAATACCGTCCGCTAAGAGAGTGGCAATCCCGGCAGTGGATTTAATTCGTCCGTATTCCCCATCTCCTGCCTCAGTAACCCCCAAATGCAGGGGATAATCCATCCCTAACTCGTCCATGCGCTTAACCATGAGACGATAGGCGGCCACCATCACCGGCACCCGGGAAGCTTTCAGGGAAACCACCAGATTGCGAAAATCGAGGGATTCGCAGATGCGGATAAATTCTAAAGCCGACTGTACCATTCCTTCGGGGGTGTCACCGTAGGTAAAGAGCATTCTTTCGGCCAGAGAACCATGGTTAACGCCGATTCGCATCGCTTTACCTTGATCTCGCAGGGAAACTACCAAAGGTTTCAGAGTTTCGGCAATTTTTTCGCCAATTTCATCAAATTCTGCTTGACTATACTCGCTGCGGTCGGCTTTCGGTTTCTCGAAAACGTACAAACCGGGGTTAATCCGCACTTTATCGACGTGCTTGGCCACTTCTAGGGCGATTTTCATGCCGTTGTGATGTACATCGGCTACTAACGGCACGGGTTGATAGGTGGCGAGCAGTTTTTCCCTAATTTTAGCTAAAGCGGTGGCGTGAACCAGACTCGGCACGGTGACGCGGACAATTTCACAACCGACTTCATGGAGGCGACGGATACCGGCCACGGAACCATCTATATCAAGGGTATCCTCGTTAATCATCGACTGCACGACCACGGGATGACCACCACCGATGGTAACGCTACCTACCCGGACGGGACGGGTTTTGCGTCGGTGAATCGTGGTGTCGAATTCGGAGGCAGTTGCAGGGGGGTTGAGCGTCGATTCCAAGGTTTGCATAGGACTATCACCAACAATCACTCTCCCTATTCTCTCAAAGAACAGCAACAGATTCTAGCCACTCTAATAAAATTGGGTTAAAACGATCCGGACATTCATCCTGTAAACAATGACCTGCCCGGTCAAATTCTACATATTTAATCCTAGGATTAAGGGAGACAAAACCCCGGGCTAACTGGACGGGAACCATCCGATCTTGCTTGCCCCAACATAATAAAATCGGGATTTCTAAGCGTGGTAAAATTAACTTTGCCGGTGGACAATATTCGGGATGATTGACAGCTTGTGCTAGGGAAATAAAGGCCTCCGCTGCCCCCTCATCTAGGGTTGGGGCGGCGATAATTTGTACTAATTCGTCGCTAACTGCTTTCTTGTCTTCGTAGGCGATTCCTGTCCATTTTTTCAAGACTTGCGGACGACGCAGATAGTAAAATATCGGTTTTAATAGCCAAGGCGAAGTGAAAAAGTTTTCGATGGGAGTGACGATATTTAATAACCAATCGGCAATCATTTCCCGCCGACGGCTGACATCGGGTAAACTGAGCATAACTAATCCGGCTAACATTTCCGGATATTTACCCCCTAGGGCCATACAAACTAAAGAACCGATCGAATTTCCCACTAATACCACCGGTCTATTGATAAAAGTTTGCCAGAAATCATGTATTTGTTCCACCCAGAGATTAACGGTATAGGGAACCTGCACTTTGCGCGAACCACCAAAACCTAATAAATCTACCGCGTAAACTCGATGATTTTGGCTGAGAATAGGAATATTATGGCGCCAATGTTCGATCGCCGCTCCAAATCCGTGCAGTAAAATTAAAGGGGGATTATCGGCATCTTGGGGGTTTTTTGCCGGCATAAAACTATAACGAATTTGCCAACCGCGCCACACCCAATCCCGTTGATAACCGATGCGTTCTGTCCAAGCTGGTGAAGTTGTCACTTAAGTCAAACAATTAAGAGGTTTTCAGGAAATATCACTCTAAGTAGGTAGGATTTAAAAATTATCAGATGCCCCCCTTATTAAGCTATCCCTTATAGGGATCTTTCTTAACAATTTTTGCAGTAAGCACTCCAACCCTTATCCTGACTTGATTTCAGTTTTTTCTTTGTCAGTAAGGGTGTCAACAAGGAATATTACAAATTGTTAACCGAGTCTTGAAAG
>NZ_JBLZRT010000038.1:0-1279 GCF_048564745.1 Microcystis sp. | reverse complement strand
CTAACGAAAGAATTAGGGATAGGAGCGAGCTTACTAGGAATTATTATTAATAAGTGAGAGATGGTGCGGCGAACTTTTTCGAGCTAAAACCATGAAAAGCTTATGCTATATGGATTTCAGCCTTCTTGTCCCCCTGTCAGGCTAAGATCACATTTTATTCTTTTTTCCACTTCAATCTAAGAATTGAGAAAAAAGCAAAGCCTTATATTATACCATAAAAAAATTATGCAAGAGGTCTAATATTCAGAAATTTATAATCCAGATACAATTCTGGATTATAAATATTTATTAATAGTTCCTGAAAGACAATTTTAAATTTCTCTCGCTTATCTATCCAGTTTTGAAAAATTTTTTCCAAATCATCTTTAACATTATCATAAGTTAACAGCATTTTTGACCGATGATGGACATAATCGGAATTTTTTGACAGTTTTCTTTCATTCCATATAATCTCAATCGGAGTCATTTTAGCTGGGTATTGGCTATCAGTTTTATCATGTCTAGCGTGAACTGAAACAATTTGATTAGAAGAATAAGTAGCAAAGCTAAGAAAATCACGAAATTGGATAACTAAGTTTTTACAATCTTCTAAACTGCTTGAGTTTTTATTGACAATCTCAAGACCAATTATATATTTAATATCAGCACTTTCAGTGGAGCTAAGATTAAAAATCGGGACAAAAGAGATACTCAGTTCCAGTTCTTTGATTACTCCTAGCTTAAGATTTGGCAATTGTTCGTAAGTAACCTTGACTTGCTTAATTTCTCCAGGGGATGAAATTTCACTTTTCATGTCTAAAGGACTAATTTTTACCCATTCATTTAAAGAAGAAAAATCAACTCTTAATTTTTGAAATTTGTTCAAGTCTTCCTTATTTAAAAGATAATTGTTCTGAAAATATATATCATACAAAAGCATATATTCGGGATTTACTTGCAAATTCACCAGATTTTCTCCTATTTTTGTTTTCTGGATATCACAGTTAAAAAGGCTGACAACTTTTCCATCGATAAGTTTTCCATAAATCAGGGTTGCTTGTGATTTGAATCCATAAGGATACCAGGACAATAGCGGGGCTAAAGTGTTGAAAGTATCATCAATATTTAAAACTAAACGTTGATTAAGTTTATGGGAAAGTGGCTCCTCCGAACTTGTCATGTAAAATTAAATAAAAAACAGACAATTATTGCTGACCAATAAAACAATAATTTATCTTTAAAAGCTCACTATGCTTGCAATACAGCAATTTATTGGTTAAAATATAAACAGCCAAGACCA
>NZ_JBLZRT010000037.1:0-46941 GCF_048564745.1 Microcystis sp. | reverse complement strand
TCCCCAAGAAGCGATGGCGATTGCTTTACAGTAGGGGAATTTGGGGTATAAGTAGCTGGTTGTAATTAAATTAAAAATGGATTTTAGGTTTGATCCCCCCTGCCCCCCTTGATAAGGGGGGGTTGATCCCCCCTGCCCCCCTTGATAAGGGGGGTTTGATGCCCCCTGCCCCCCTTGATAAGGGGGGTTTGATGCCCCCTGCCCTCCTTGATAAGGGGGGTGTCTGATAATTTTTAACGCCTACCTACTTAGGATCAGCCTAGTCAAAGTGGTGCCAAGGACAAAAAAGCCAGCCAGATTTGTCCTCGCATCAGGGTGAGGAATTGACCGGGTAGAAAATTGCCTCACCACTAACCGCTAAACCGTCTTACTTTTGCCGGTTTTACTACCTGGGGAAGTAGTTTTTTTGGTGGTGCTAGAAGTAGTTTTCTTGGTGGTGGTTTTCTTGGCAGTGGTTGTCTTGGCTGCTAGGGCGACTAAAGCTTGTTCTAGAGTCAGGGTTTCGGCGGTTTCTCCTTCAGGAATCTTGGCGTTAGTTTTGCCGTGTTTGATATAAACTCCGTAGGGACCCTCGTACAATCCCACCAATTCCCCGTCGTCGGGATGTTTACCCAATTCTTTTAGGGGTGGTTTGGTGGAACCGCGAGTGCCGCGAGTTTTTTTGGGTTCGGCTAATAAAGCCAAAGCTCGATCGAGGGTTATGGTTAAGACATCATCGCCGGCTTTCAGGGAACGATATTCTTTTTCCTTACCCTCTTCCTGAACTACATAGGGACCAAAACGCCCTAAACTGGCTTTAATTTTGCCTCCGGTGAGGGGATGGGTTCCCAGTAGTCGTGGCAGTGCCAATAAACCCACTGCTTGTTCGAGGGTGACATCCTCTGGTTTGACTCCTTTGGGTAGGGAGGCGCGTTTCGGTTTGGGGTTGTCATCGCTGATATCTCCTAACTGGACGTAGGGACCGTAACTACCCACGAGCAGATAAATCGGCTCTCCGGTGTCGGGATGAAGACCGATTTTGTCCGGACCTTCGGTTTTTTGTCGCAGCAGGGTTTCTACCTGTTCGGGGTTCAGATCCGCCGGGGTTAAATCGGCGGGGATGGAAGCGGTGAGGATTTCATCCCCCCGGGAGACTTCTAGATAGGGACCGTATTTGCCGATCTTGATGGTTGCCTGTAAATCCTCTAAAATCACCGATTTAGCGGTGCTAGAGTTAATTTGACTCTCGCGCTCTTTGACTTGGCTTTCTAGCCCCTTTTCGCCGCGATAGAAGCGATCGAGATAGGGCAACCACTGAGCGGAACCGGTGGCGATATCGTCGAGGGTTTCCTCCATTTTCGAGGTGAATTTGGGATCTACGAGGTCGGGGAAATGATTTTCTAATAGACCGACGACGGCGAAGGCGGTGAAGGTGGGAATGAGGGTTTTATTCCGCATTTGGGCATAACCGCGATCGATAATGGTGCCGAGAATGGTGGCGTAGGTGCTGGGTCGCCCGATTCCTTCACTTTCGAGGGTTTTTACGAGAGAGGCTTCGCTATAACGGGCGGGGGGTTGGGTATCGTGGCTAATGGCTTCTAGTTGGCGACAATTGGGGGTATCACCGACGCTGAGGGCGGGTAAGATTATTTCTTGGTCGTCGATGGCGGCTTCGGGATCGTCGGAACCTTCCACATAGGCGCGGAAAAAGCCGGGGAAGTCGATTCTTTTGCCGGAGGAGCGAAATCCGGCATTTTCCACCTGAATATTAACGGCGATCTGGGTAATACGGGCATCGGCCATCTGTGAGGCGACGGTGCGTTTCCAGATTAGGTCGTAGAGGGCGAATTCTAGTCCGCTCAGGCCGGTTTCCCGGGGCAGGCGAAAGCTACTGCCGGCGGGTCGGATGGCTTCGTGGGCCTCCTGTGCGCCTTTGCTTTTGGTGGTGTATTGCCGGGGTTGGGGACTGAGATAGTTTTTTCCGTACATTTGTTCTACACAATGACGGGCGGCGGTAATGGCCTGATCGGAAAGATGGACGGAATCGGTCCGCATATAGGTGATGTAGCCCTGTTCGTAGAGATTTTGGGCGATTCGCATGGTGTCCCTGGCGGATATGCCCAGTTTCCGGTTAGCTTCTTGCTGTAGGGTGGAGGTGGTGAAGGGGGGGGATGGTTTGCGAGTGGTGGGTTTTTCTTCGGTGTGGCTAACGCGCCAGATTTTGTCTTGGATCTGTTCTTTTAAGGCGGTGGCGGTGGCTTGATCTAAGAGTGTCACCTGGCGACCGGGGAGCAGTCTGCCGGTGTCGGCATCGAAATCGCTCCCATTTGCCACTTTTTGACCGTTTAAGGTGACTAATTTCGAGTCGAATTGATTTTTGTCCTTTTCTAAAGTCGCCTTCAGATCCCAATAATTGGCGGTTTTAAAAGCCCGTCGTTCCCGTTCCCGTTGTACGAGCAGACGCACGGCGACGGATTGCACCCGGCCGGCGGATAAACCTTTGGAGATTTTTTTCCAGAGTAGGGGGGAGAGGGTATAACCGTAGAGGCGATCGAGTATGCGGCGGGTTTCTTGGGCGTGAACTAAATTTTCGTCGATGGAGCGACAATTTTTCAGGGCGGTTTGGATCGCTTCTTTGGTGATTTCGTGAAATACCATCCTTTTGGTGGGTATTTTCGGGTTGAGTACCTGTAAGAGATGCCAACTGATGCTTTCTCCTTCCCGATCTTCGTCGGTGGCGAGGATCAGTTCGCTCGCGCCTTTGAGGGCTTCTTTTAATTCTTTGACGACTTTACTTTTGCTTTTGGGGACGACGTAGAGGGGGTCGAAATCGTTCTCCACATCTACGCCTAAATTGGCCCAGGATTTGTCTTTGTGGGCGGGGGGAATTTCTTCGGCAGAGGCGGGCAGATCGCGGATGTGGCCCATGGAGGCTTGGACTCGATAGCCGCTAGGCAGATAATTACTGATCGTCCGAGCTTTGGTGGGGGATTCGACAATAACCAGGGTTGACATAGGAATTGATCATGAGGGCATCGCCACAGCGACTGTTTTAGTTAGACTGACAATCGTTGTTTGATGATGGGCAAAAGTTACTATTTATCTTGACCGGCTTGATTCGGGTCAAAAGCCACTTACTACGATAATAGAGATTAAAGCTGGTCTTTTGTCACTAACTTCTTAATAAAACTTAATATTTTTCTGGAGCGGCGATCGGACTCAAGGCACTGCCAAGGGTAATATAATCTGTTTGAGGATTGGTAATTATGAATTATGAATTGAGGAGAAGGGAGATGGTCCTCGATACTAAATTAGGTTACGCTTCATCTTTATAAGAAACGCTGCAGTTATGTCTGATTTACGTCAATACGCCCCGGCAACGGAACGCAATCGTCAGCCGATTTTGGAAGTTCTCCGCCAATTTTTACCGAAGACTGGCAATATCTTAGAAATATCTAGCGGCACGGGTGAACACGCTGTTTTTTTTGCCCCTCGTCTTGCTCCTCGTCGTTGGATTCCCTCGGATTGTAACCCTCTGGCTCTAGATAGTATTCGCAGTTGGTGTGATTATTATCCTAGTTCTAATCTCGATCGCCCCCTATTTATCGATGTTCATCAGTCAGTTTGGGCGGTAGAGAAGGAAAATATCGTTATTAATGCCATTGTTAATATTAATATGATTCATATCGCCCCCTGGTCCGCTTGTTTAGCTTTAATGGCAGGAGCGAGTCGCATTCTCAGTTCGGGGGAAATTCTCTATCTTTATGGTCCCTATAAACGACAGGGAAAACATACTTCTCCTAGTAATGAAAGCTTTGATTTTTCTCTCCGTTCTCAAAATTCTGCTTGGGGAGTTAGGAATTTAGAAGATGTGGTGCAAGCAGCGAGCGATCGAGGTTTACAATTGTTAGAAGTAATTCCTATGCCCGCTAATAATCTCTCGGTTTTATTTGCCTTAACATAAGTGGTTAGGTGTTAAAAACTGTCAGATGCCCCCCTTATTAAGGGGGGATTAAGGGGGGATCGAAACCAAAATATATCTTCAATTTTCCTAACTTCATAATTCATAATTCATAATTTTCACTGATAACTGATAACTGATAACTGATAACTTATTTCCAACCAGCGCGATTCATTACCTGTACTGCTTTGGCTAAATTAGGACCATAATTAGCCACACTAACTGTATCTTCCTTCCCGCGTCCGAGTTTTGCCAGAACAGGGTCTAAAGCAACGCCTCGAACGACGGGATATTCTTGATTACCCTTAGCAAAAAAGTTCTGTGCTTCATTGCTAGAAAGATACTCTAAAAATTTAATGGCCGATTCTCGATTGGGGGCGGTTTTAATTAAACCACCACCGCTAATATTAACGTGAGCGCCGCGCCCTGTTTGGTCGGGGAAAATTACGCCTACTTGGTCATAAATTGCCCGTTTAGCGGGGTCTTTTTCTTCGGCATACCCAGCTAAGTAATAGGTGTTAGCTAGAGCTAAATCGGCAATTCCTGCGGCGACAGCTTCGATTTGTGCCTTATCATTGCCCTGGGGTGAACGGGCAAAATTAGCCACTAATCCTCGACACCATTTTTCTGCGGCTGCTTCTCCTTGGATGTCGATTAACCAAGCGGTAAAAGATTGACTATAGATGTTACTAGACGACCGAGTGACGACTTTTCCTTTCCATTTCGGATTGGTTAAATCCCCATAGGAATCGATTTCTCTGGGGTTAACTCTGTCTTTGTTATACATGATTACCCGCAAGCGTTTACTAAACCCAAACCAGTGACCTTTGGGGTGACGCAAATTAGCGGGAATTCTTTGGGTGAGAATGCGGGAATTGACGGGGGCAAAAATTCCCTGTTGGTCGGCCCGCCATAATCTCCCGGCATCTACCGTCAGGAGTATATCAGCAGGACTATTGCGGCCTTCGCTTTTGATCCGTTCGATTAATGGGTCTGCTTCCCCTTCGACAAGGTTAATTTTTATTCCCGTTTGTCGGGTGAAGTTGTCATACAATCGTCGGTCGGTGTTGTAGTGACGGGAGGAATAGAGGTTTAATTGTTTAGTTTGGGCGGAAACCTCGTTTATTTTCCCTAATTGCCCCACCGTTAGGGCTAAGGTGGCTGTTCCTGCGCCTAGAAAGACTCTCCGAGTTATTTTATCGTTCATTGCTCGATTCTTGGTAAAGTTGTCTTTTCCTATTGTACAGCTATTGAGAATAATTCTTATCTGTGCGAAAAATTATTTGTCGGGCTAGGGCGGTAGATGGGGGAAAATACTGGTAAAATAAGGGTTTTTTGTTTTAATGAGGCTAATAAACCCTCGAATCTATCGCTAGTTAAGTTCAATAAGCCCAAAATGTTACCCTAAGCTCGATCGAGGGTATTGTGGAATGAGAGCAGCGAGAGTCAAAGGGAGCATCTCACCTTTGCAATAAGTATAAATGCTTAATGAGATCAATAAGAAAGTTAAAAAAGGCAACCATTTAGATAAGCACAGCGATGACGAAGGACTTGCGGTACATTACCAGATTCCCAACTTGCACCAGTAATTTTAAGACGATGAGCAATTTGTTTAATTTTTGATTCAAGGTCGCCAGAGCCAATGGAAATGCCCTCTGCCTGCAAATAATCATAATTGACAATTCGATGTTTATGCTTGTTTAAATAAACGATGAAATTCTGGTTCTTCCGAACTTACCATGTAAAATCAACTAGCAAAATGCCAATTTAATAAACATCTAATACCATTTCTCTAAATGAAAACTACACATCGAATTTAAGTCCCCCTTTTTAAGGGCGATTTAGGGGGATTAAACTTCTGTAGTCAGACTTTGGAGAATTGGTATTAGAAAGGTGTTTCAAGCCCTTAAGCTCCTGATAAACCGCCGAGAAGCATACCAAACTCAGAAGAGCCATTTTCGGTGATAGCCTTATCTTTAAGAAAGCTGCAACAAAAAAAGGACACAAGTTAACTTGTGTCCTTCCCGAAGCTAAGAACTTAATTTTTATTTAGCGTCGGAGAATTCCGCGTCGATGACATCATCGCCACCACCAGCACCACCAGAGGGGCCATTATCATCATTGCCACCGGTGGGATTGCTAGGGGCTCCTTGCTGATACATACTGCTACCGATCGCGTAGAGGGCTTGTTGTAATTCCGGTAGGATGGTTTTGATCTTACCATCATCGTCTTGAGCGATCGCTTCTTCCAGGTCTTTAATCAACCCTTGGGCTTTATTTTTCTCAGATGGAGGAACCTTATCGCCTAACTCTTCCAACTGCTTCTCAGCTTGATAAACCAGGGAATCAGCTTGATTTTTGCGTTCAATGCGTTCGCGACGTTCCTTATCGACCGAGGCGTTCGATTCTGCCTCATTTACCATGCGTTCCACTTCATTTTGGGGCAAGGTAGAAGCGCCAGTGATGCTGATCGATTGTTCTTTTCCTGTACCTTTATCCTTAGCGGTGACATTGAGAATACCGTTAGCATCGATGTCGAAAACCACTTCGATTTGAGGCACACCACGAGGAGCGGGAGGGATGCCATCGAGTCGGAAAGTTCCCAAACTCTTGTTATCTTTGGCCATTTCCCGTTCCCCTTGCAGGACGTGGATTTCCACGTTAGTTTGTCCATCCACTGCTGTGGAGAAAACTTCCGATTTTTTGGTGGGAATAGTGGTGTTGCGGGTAATAATCCGCGTCATCACACCGCCGAGGGTTTCCACACCCAAAGACAGGGGCGAAACATCAAGCAGAAGAATATCTTTGACTTCACCGGCGAGAACACCACCTTGAATGGCAGCACCGACGGCTACCACTTCATCGGGGTTAACGCTTTGGTTGGGATCCTTGCCCAGAACTTTTTTAACTAATTCCTGGACGGCGGGAATCCGGGTTGAACCACCGACGAGAACCACTTCATCGAGGGCAGATTTATCGATTTTGGCATCACGGATGGCGTTTTCGACGGGAATGCGACAGCGATCGATTAAATCGGCGCAAATTTCCTCAAATTTAGCTCTGGTTAACGTGGTATCTAGGTGTTTTGGTCCTTCGGCGGTAGCGGTGATGAAGGGCAGGTTAATTTCCGCTTGGGTAACGCTAGAAAGCTCAATTTTGGCTTTTTCTGCCGCTTCTGTGAGACGTTGCAGGGCCTGTTTATCTTGACGGAGATCTATTCCTTCAACTTTTTTGAATTCTCCGGCTAGATAATCAACGATTTTTTTATCGAAGTCATCACCACCGAGATGAGTATCTCCAGAGGTAGCGAGAACTTCAAAGACACCATCACCCACTTCTAGAACCGATACGTCAAAGGTTCCCCCACCCAAGTCAAAAACGAGAATGGTTTCGTTAGCTTTTTTGTCTAATCCGTAGGCAAGAGAGGCGGCGGTGGGTTCGTTGATAATGCGGAGAACTTCAACCCCAGCAATTCTCCCAGCATCTTTGGTGGCTTGACGTTGGGAGTCATTAAAATAAGCGGGTACGGTGATGACTGCTTGGGTAACGGTTTCGCCGAGGTATTTACTGGCATCTTCCACCAGTTTCCGCAGTACCTGGGCGGAAATTTCTTCGGGGGCGAATTGTTTGCCCTGGGCGGGACAGTCTAATTTAACGTTGCCGTTGCCGTCCTGGAGAGTTTTGTAGGATACTTCTGTGGCTTCGTTGGTAACTTCGTTGAATTTCCTGCCGATGAAGCGTTTGACGGAATAAAAAGTATTTTGCGGGTTCATTACCGCTTGACGTTTGGCGATTTGTCCTACTAGGCGATCGCCACTTTTGGCGTAGGCGACGACTGAGGGCGTGGTTCTAAATCCTTCGGCGTTGGCGATAACGGTGGGTTTACCCCCTTCCATAACCGCGACGCAGGAGTTAGTCGTCCCTAAGTCAATTCCAACTACTTTTCCCATAATCTTTGTGCTGCTCCGATACAAATTATAGTGACTTCTAGAATCGGAACTGTACTCGGTTTTTAGGCGATACCCACCCCTATCAGTTCCTTCGTTATCTCTATAGTGCAAAATAACCCCGCTTTCTCGATAGTGTAGGTATCCGAACCTTTTTGGTAGTATTACAGTAGTCAGTAAACCTCCGGTGAAAGTTAACAATTGTCGTGGGGGCAGTCTGAACGAGTAATTTAGATAGTCAACAGCTTATCCTCTGGCGCTAAAACACGATCGCCGATCACAATTTATCTAATTATCGCAGAATCTCAATTGCCTTATTGTCTTGGTTGTATCCGCTTTTTATCTGATTATTTCATAAAAAATATGACTTACGAAACTCTGGAACTTTCCACACCGACACCGATTTTATCTTGGGCGGGCCATGAATTGGGACCCCAAGAAACCCAAATGGCTAAAAATGTCGCTTCCCTACCTTTTGTTTATAAACACATTTCTTTAATGCCCGATGTTCACTTGGGTAAAGGCGCTTTAGTCGGTTCGGTGATTGCCACCAAAGATGCCGTAATTCCTGCCGCCGTCGGAGTCGATATTGGTTGCGGCATGGCTGCCCTAAAAATGCCTTTTACTGGCGAACAATTGCAGGGAAAACTCAAAAAAATTCGCCTCGATGTGGAGGCGAATATTCCCGTCGGTTTTGCTGAAAATAAAGAAGTGGATCGGGAAGTGACTAAATGGCCAAAATGGGCGGAATTTAAACAGATTCATCGAGGGGTACAAAACCTAGAGAAAAAAGCCCTTAAACAAATGGGTTCCCTGGGAGGTGGCAATCACTTTATCGAAATTTGTTTAGATACAGATAATCAAGTTTGGTTAATGCTCCATTCCGGTTCTAGAGGTATTGGTAATCAACTGGCCCAATGTCATATTGATACTGCCAAAGAGTTAGCCAAACTAGCAGAAGGTAAATTACCCGACCTCGATCTGGCCTACTTTGTCGCCGGTACAGAAGAATTTACCGCCTACTGGCACGATCTACAATGGGCCCAGGAATATGCCCGTTATAATCGGGAAATTATGATGGCTAGATTTAAACGGATTGTTGAAAAACATCTAGGGGGAGGCAAACCAACTAAACCCCTCTTAGTGGTTAATTGTCATCACAATTATGCCGAAAAAGAAATTCATTTTGGGGAGGAGGTTTATGTCACCCGCAAAGGAGCCGTCCGCGCTAGAGAAACCGATTATGGTATTATCCCCGGTTCCATGGGAGCGCAATCTTATATTGTTAAAGGCAAAGGAGAACATAATAGCTTCTGTTCCTGTTCCCACGGGGCTGGGCGCTTGATGTCGAGAAATCTGGCTAAAAAAACCTTTACTCTTGATGATTTAATCGCCCAAACTCAAGGGGTTGAATGCCGCAAGGATGAGGGCGTTATTGATGAGATTCCGGGAGCTTATAAACCGATCCAACAGGTGATGAATCAACAGGCTGATCTAGTGGAAATTGTCGCCACTCTCAAGCAGGTGATGTGTGTCAAAGGTTAACAAATCATGGCCAGAGCGATCGATTTTTACGGAGCCCGAATTTTTACGGGATTTTGGGGACAGCTTATTTCTTGATTGGGCCTAGAATCAGTGAGCGGGTCCGGGAATTTAGGATCACAGATCCAGTAACATCAATTCCTCGACTAAATCAAAATTAGCTGTCACCGATTGCACATCATCGAGGGATTCTAGGGTGTCGATTAACTTCAATAAAAAACGGGCCTGGTCTCGATCGCTCACTTCTAGGGTATTAGTGGGAATCCAGCGTAATTCTGCTTCTTTGACCTTAAATCCCGCTGCTTGCAGAACCTTATTCAATCTCTCCAGGTTAGACACCTCAGTAAAAACTTCTGCTCCTTGACCTTCCTCCTCACTGTCAAAAAACTCGTAGGATTGGGCCTGGCCCTCTAGGGAAGCTTCTAAAAGCTTATCCTCATCAATAGTTCCCTCAAGACGAATTACTCCCTTATGGTCAAACATCCAGCCTACACAGCCCGTTTCACCTAAATTACCGCCATTTTTGCTAAAAGCCGCCCGCAGATCCGCAGCCGTGCGATTGCGATTATCGGTCAGTGCTTCGATCAGGATCGCCACACCCCCGGGACCATAACCCTCGTAGCGAATTTCCTCAAAAGCTGAGTCATTTTCCCAAGTTCCCGCCCCTTTAGCGATCGCTCTTTCGATATTGTCATTAGGAATACCGGCCGCCTTGGCTTTTTCGATCGCCGTGCGTAGCTGAAAATTGCCCGCCGGATCGGGAACACCGTTACGCGTAGCCACGATAATGGCCCGGGATAACTGGGTGAAAGTTTGCCCTTTTTTGGCATCAACTCGGGCTTTTTGTCGTTTAATATTTGCCCATTTACTATGACCAGCCATATCTATCTAAGATATCCAACATCAAAAATCTAGCAGATCGATCGCCCTTGGTAAATCCGGGGATAATTGTCAACGAGTGCCGGGTAATAGACCTCTTGTGAAAACTAAAAATTGTTGTTAGGGTTAGGAGTCAGTAGCCGGTCGTCAGGAGAATTAAGAATGAATAATAATTAACTAAATGGTCTATTTACAGATTTTAGGCTGTTTAATTCTTATTTTTGCCGTTTTTGAACCATCAAAAATTAATTATCCAAGAGGTCTAATGATCATAAATCCTGTTTGGAAGCTATAGGGGGGCGGCTAGTTCGAGCATTTGTACTAAAATTCCCGATATGCGGTTTAAATCCAGTACAGCTTATTATAGAAAAGGTTGATTGATCAGGTGGCAATATGGCGCAATTTTCTCGCAAAACTCTACTAACCTTGGTTGCTAGTATATTAGTATTATTATTCTCTGTGGCTCCGGCCCAAGCGCTAAGTTATAATAACCGCAATTTGACCGATAACGACTTTGCGGGGCAGGATTTGCGCGATTCCACCTTCGATCACTCTAATCTGCGCGGTAGTAACTTCAGTCGTGCCAACCTGGAAGGAGTACGCTTTTTTTCTGCCAACTTGGAGGGGGCCAACTTTAGCGATGCCAATATGAGAAATGTGGATTTAGAATCGGCCCGTTTAACCAGAGCCAACTTTACCAATGCCGTTCTCGAAGGAGCTTTTGCCACTAACATTTTAATCAAAGGTGCAATTATCGACGGGGCCGATTTTACCGATGCAATTATTCGCTCCGATGTGGAAAAATATCTTTGTGAGATAGCCACGGGAACTAACCCAGTAACTGGCAGAAATACTCGCGATACCCTGTTTTGTCCCTAATCGCGCTGTCATGACCGATCGAACTAGAGCCAGATCGGCCATAATTGCTGTAAGCTAGTATTCGATTTTTTAACACAACCTTTAGAATAGACTTTCAAGCCAGTCAGTTCGATCGATCAGTCCCCTCTTGGAAAAAGGAAATTGTAACCATCGTGTCCACCAGTACCCTCGGCAATCAAGACAAAGAGCAGAAACCTAGTAGTGACTCGGATAGCTTTTTCCAAGGAGTCTCCAGAGTCGCGGGGGGGACTGTTCTGGGCCTGTTGATGGTATCCACGGCCGTGGTGACGGGGGCTGTGGTAGGATTGGCGATTAGTTACCGCAATCTACCAGACGTCAGGATTTTACGCGGTTACGTTCCCACGGAAACCAGTTATATCTACGATGTTAAAGGCAGACCCCTGACCAGCTTACACGGGGAAGCGCATCGGGAAGTGGTGGAACTCGATCAAATCTCTCCCAATCTAAAACGCGCAGTGATGGCGATCGAAGATAGCCATTTTTATCACCATCGTGGTATTAATCCTAATAGTATCGGTCGGGCAGTAGTGGCTAACTGGAAAAGTGGCGGTGTGGTAGAAGGTGCATCTACCCTCACCATGCAGTTAGTCAAAAATATCTTTCTTTCCCATCAGCGCACCGTTAGCCGTAAATTAGCCGAGGCGGTCCTGGCAGTACGAGTGGAACAGGTTTTTAGCAAAAATGACATTCTGGAAATGTACCTCAATAATATCTATTGGGGTCATAATAATTACGGAGTGCAAACCGCCGCTAAAAGCTATTTTAATAAACCCGCCTCCGAGTTAAATTTAGCAGAATCGGCGATGATGGCGGGAATAATCCAAGCGCCAGAAGTTTATAGTCCTTTTAATAATTATAAAACCGCCAAGGAAAGACAGGCACTGGTTCTCAGTCGGATGCGTACTTTGGGTTGGATTACCCCCGCACAGGAAGAGGCCGCTTTAAAGGAACCTCTGAAAGTGGGTAAACCCACCGCTTGGCAAGAAAGTAAATTACCCTACGTTACCGATGCAGTGGTGGCAGAATTGCGGCAAAAATTTGGCAAGGAAACCCTAACTAAAGGGGGAATGCGGATTCAAACTACGATCGATCTCGACTTTCAAAACATGGCCGAGTCCACCATTCAAAAGGCCTATAATAGCTTGCGTCGTCGCGGTATTCGCACCAAAGACCTACAAATTTCTCTAGTCGCGGTGGATCCCCGCACCCATTTCGTCAAGGCGCTCGTCGGTGGCGTTGATTACAATAAAAGTCAGTTAAACCGGGCCATTCAATCCCGTCGTCAACCAGGGTCAGCTTTTAAACCCTTCGTCTATTATACTGCCTTCGCTAGTGGTCGTTTTACCCCTGAAACGGTGGTTAATGATGCTCCTGTCCGTTTTCGCGAGGCCGGTGGCTTCTATAGCCCAAAAAACTATGGTGGCGGCTTTTCTGGTCCGGTTTCCCTGCGTAGCGCTCTGATGCAGTCTCTGAATATTCCCGCAGTTATTCTCGGTCGTCGCGTCGGGATCAATAAAGTCATTGAAGTCTGTCGTCTGCTGGGTTTCGAGAGTCCTTTAATTGCCGTCACTTCTTTACCTTTGGGATCCGTGGATGTGACTCCTCTGGAAATGGCGGGGGCCTACGCTACTTTTGCCAGTAATGGCTGGCATTCCGAGCCTACCTTTATCATGCGTGTTACTGATAGTCGGGGTAACGTCATGCTCGATAATACACCCAAACCGAAGCTAGTTTTAGACCCCTGGGCTACCGCTTCCCTCAATTCTGTCCTACAGGGAGTTATTCAAGGGGGAACAGCAACCTCGGCTCAAATCGGTCGTCCGGCAGCGGGAAAAACCGGTACTACCGATAACGAGAAAAATGTCTGGTTTGTCGGTTATGTTCCCCAATTAGCCACCGCAGTGTGGATTGGAGATGACCAAAATCGCACTTTAGGTAAAGGTATCACCGGTGGCGGTTTTGCCGCTCCCATTTGGCGCGATTTCATGGCACAAGCACTCAAAAATGAACGAGTAGAATATTTTCCTTCTCCCTCCAAATTCCGCAAACCAACAGTTAAGTAGATGGTTAATCTAATTGGTTTGATCGTAATTTATCGATCAAGTAAAGGTGGCTATGTTAAAAATGAAACCCACGCTTTGAGCCTTTAGGTTTCCTACGATTAATAGGTAAGTTACCATGAGTACCATCCAAGTTCAAATTCCCGACTCATTACAGAAAAGTTTAGATGATCTAGCGGCTCGTGATGGAATTTCGATCGATCAATTTATCTCTACTGCAATCGCTGAGAAACTTTCAGCGTTGATGACAGAAAATTACCTAATAGAAAAGTCCAAAAAGGGAAGTCGAGAAAAGTATGAGGTAATCTTAACAAAAGTTCCCGATGTCGAGCCAGAAGCCTATGACCGGCTGCCGACTGTCTGACATATCACTGCACCAGACTTTGTGCTAGACTTTGACAAGGCGGGTGAGTTCAACCGTTAGGCTGTCTTTTAATCCAATTAGTTTGATCGTAATTTCATAATATGAGCGAAGTCTTGAATTTGACTGGATTTATTAGAGATGTAAAATATACAGCCTGTCTAACAGAATCTTTAGACAGAGTATGTTTGGAACAATTTGATGTTAATGAATCCAGAGCTTATGGAATTATAGAGGCACAAAATACAGAAGTCGCTTATTCCAAGTGGGTTTCCCCTAAGCGAATCAGAAGTTATCCATTTGCCAGAATTTATAACACATATAATGCATCAAAAATATTGACAATAATACCGATTATTAAAGATGAGGGAAGAGATGGAGACTTAGATAAGCTTCAATATTCTACAGTTTCATGGATGAATTTACTCAATATATATATAGTTCTTGGATACTATGAAAATGCGGAGAAAAGTCAAAAAACGAAACAGGAAAATAAACACAAACTTACCAAACAAAAGTTTAATAATGAATTTATTAAGAATCAAATAAAAGAAATTTTAAATTACAAGCAAAGTGCTTTACATTGGAATAAAAGTTTATTAAAAGATAAAGTTTACTTCGACTTTTCAACAGGCTCTTAATTCTTATAAAAATATCTCTGACAATACTGGTGTTTTTACTCATTCTCAAGCTAGTATGGGACAATATCTAAAAGCAGTTATGCTTGATTTTGAAGAATTCAAAAATATATCTCTAAAAGGCTCTAAAATGGCAAGTGAAAAGGAATCAGTTACAGTACATAAACATGAATATTTAGTCGATGGAAGGAAAGCAAACTTCTGTATTGAAAACTATTTGGGAGGAACTTATTATCTAGCACCAGACGAAATTTTATATACAAAAGATCAATATTACATTCAGGAGTCTAAAAATTCTACAAGGAAGGGGCTGCCAGATTTAACTGATATACAAGATGGTCTTTTTAAATTAATTCTGTATTCCAATATAGACTCCATTAACTTAAACAATCAATCCATAAATTTTGTGTCAAAGTTAAAACTTACAGGTAAAGGTATTAAAGACAAAATTACTTTACCTTGTCAATTGGAAAATCTCGAAAAATTTCTTGTGTTAAACTCGGATAATCTGAAGGAGAGAGAGCAGGAAATAATTAGAAAGCTTTTAGTTGAAGTTCAAACCAATAAAAAGCTCGAAATCGAGATAGGAGCTAATTAGTAAATAAAATGTCAAAAATTAAAAGTCCCTTGCGTTATCCGGGTGGTAAATCCCGGGCAATTAAGCAAATTCTGCCGCAAATTCCTGTCAATATTAGGGAATATCGAGAACCTTTTTTTGGTGGTGGTTCTGTGTTTTTTGCTGTTAAGCAACTCTTTGAACAACAGATAAAAACCTATTGGATTAATGACTTAAATTATGATTTATATTGTTTCTGGCAATGCGCTCAAGAAAATATTGATTTATTGGTAGCAAAAATAACAGAAATTAAACAGAAATATGATAGCGGACGAGAATTATTTCAAGATTTGACAAGGGAAGATTTAAAGTTAACCGACTTTGAGAAAGCGGTGCGTTTTTTTATCTTAAATCGGATTACTTTTTCGGGAACAGTCGATTCTGGTGGCTATTCCCAAGCAGCTTTTACCAGTAGATTTACTGATTCATCGATAGCCAGATTAACTCAAATTGCGCCGTTATTAGCATCGGTAAAAATTACTAACCAAGACTACGAAGAATTATTATTTGCTGAGGGAAAAGAAGTTTTTATCTTTCTCGATCCCCCCTACTATAGTGCCACAAAATCCCGTTTGTACGGTGTAAGAGGGAATTTACATACCAGCTTCGATCATCAACGTTTTGCCGATAATATGCGTCAATGTCAGGCTAAATGGTTAATTACCTACGATGATTGTCCAGAGATACGAAAACTCTTTGATTTTGCCCATATTATCGAGTGGAATCTTCAGTATGGCATGAATAATTATAAACAAGGATCGGCGGCATCCGGCAGAGAATTAATGATCAAAAATTATTAGTGCCAGATTGTAGTTGAGTATTTATCTACCATAATTTAGCCAGCATTATTGATGAAGATTTGGAAAAATCCTCATCGGGTACATCTTATACCATTTTTCAAAAAGTATGTCATACTTGGTAAAGGTATAACTTATGTAGTAAAAAGGCAATGAGTGGAGTCCCTAATATTAATGTTGCTGAGTCAGTAGAAGAATTAAAATCCTTAAGCAATTGGTCAATTCTCACAACCATAGGATTGAATCTTTTCAGAGGTTTGGGTTTTCTCTCAATAACAGAGGGACAGAGGTGGTTAGCTGAACGTTGGGGAAACCTGATAGTTTTATCGACGTAAGAAGCAGAAAAATTAGCTAAATTAACAGGATATAATCTCAGATAATTTCAAGAGAGATAGGCTTTAGTGGCTTGGGAAGAAGCTTTATCAATTTATTCATAATAAATATTGGCAGAGGATTAAATATTAGTTATTGTGACTAACTCTTTTGATTAGAAAAAGATAAACTTGAGAATCTTCGATCAAATTTATTGACTCAAAATCAGCTATACTTAATTTAAATGAATCAACACTAGGGGGCAGGGGGGATCGAACCTAAAATCCATTTTTAATTTAATTATACCAATTCTCCAAAGTCTGACTACAGAATTTTAATCCCCCTAAATCCCCCTTAAAAAGGGTGACTTAAATTCGATGTGTAGTTTTCATTTAGAGAAATGGTATTATAACCAGCTACTTAGTCATTTCAATTAAGATTGAGAATATCAATCCCAGAGTTCATAAGGATTTTGTCGGTTTAGACTGTATCAGACTTATCTGAAATGACTATAGTCTTGAGATAATATTAGGTCGAGGTCTATTGGTCATAAATTAAACGTTACTGATTGCACTAATCCCCCTTGAGTTTACGCCATAGTGACCGCCCCCCACTGCGATCGCCATCTCCTTTCCTGTGATCAACTTTGACGCTTACGTTTGAAACTCGCACCAATGGCGATCGCCTGTCAGAGCCGATGAGTTGATGGCTGGTGAATGGGGGAACTCGATTTAAGAATCCCCCCCATCAATTTATACCAAATCCGTTGAGCATAGGCTACATATCAGGAGAGGCAAAAGGCAAAAGGGAGAATACATAATCAGTTTTTAATAACTGGATTTAGTATTAGACAAAGAAACTATTGACCGCAATAGTGCCGAGCGCCGGTAAAGTACCCGTTAACCCAGTCAGATTAATCACCAAATCATTAGCACTTTGGAAGCCTGCTGTACCGTTGTTGACAATTAGGTAAGTAGAAGAACTATTGTCCCGCACTAAAGCAGCCCGGTTAGTTCCGAGAGCTTGATTTCCGGCTGTTGCCCCATTAGCATCGGTAAAGACGTTAGTAACAATGGTGTTAATGTTGGTCGTGGTGCTATTTGCCGCCCGGGTAAAAGCGACCGGGGCATTAATGGCCCCACCAGCTTGACTAAGCAGGTCAATCTTATCAGTACCAATAGCAAAATCCGTAACTCGGTCTAGGGCTGCCGAGGTGGACTGACTAAACTGGAAGATGAAGATGTCTGTCCCCACCCCACCGGTTAAAGTATCGATTCCAGCAGCACCATTGAGGCTATTATTGCCACTATTCCCTGTAATCTGGTTATTTAAGCCATTACCCGTGCCATTAAGATTACCAGTGCCAGTGAGAAGGAGATTTTCCACGTTGTTAGGAAGGGTATAGGAAATGGCAGCTTGCACGGTATCGGTTCCCTGGTTGAGAGCTTCAATCACCAAATCCCCAGCGTTATTCACCGTATAAGTATCGTTTCCGGCTAACCCAGTCATGGCATCTGCTCCAGAGGTTCCCACAAGGGTGTCTGGACCAGAAGTACCGATAAAGTCATCATTTTGGATAGTGCCAATAGCCGTAGCGGTGGTAATAATAGCGCCGTTGGTGGCATTGGAGAGGGTGACGGTAAAGTTTTCGTTCAGTTCTACTGTTGTATCCCCCTGAACGTTAACAGTAATCACTTTTGAGGTTTCCCCCGTCGCAAAACTTACTACCCCACTGGGTAACACTCCCCCAGCAAAATCCGTGGCATTGGCAGGATTGCTGCCGGTGCCGGTAACTACCCAGTTAACGTTATTGCTTCCCGTGGTATTAACCGCACGAGTGACGGTGAAGGTAAAGGCTTTACTGCCACTGTTGCCCTCGGTTTGATTGGCACTGGTGGCGGCAATGGCGAGGATGGGGATTGCGGGGGTACTCACGGCCCACAACTCCTCACCGTTAACGCCGTTATCGGCAGTGAAGAACAGGGTGCTGCCCACTACTCTCAGATTACGGGGGTTGGAGCCATTGGAACCGGGGCGGATGTCCCCCACCAGAATCGTGCCGGCCGCCGTGCCGTCGCTTTTCCACAATTCAGTACCGTTCACGTCGTCATCGGCAGTGAAGAACAGGGTGTTACCCACTGCCGTTAGATTTTGGGAGTTGGAGCCAGAGTAACCGGAACCGGGGTTGATGTCAGCCACCAGAATCGTACCGGCCTCCGTGCCGTCGCTCTTCCACAATTCCCGACCGTTCACGTTGTCACCGGCAATGAAGTACAGGGTATTGCCTACTGCTGTTAGATATCGGGGGTAGGAGCGATCGGAACCGGGGCGGATATCTTTGACCAGAACTGTACCAGCCGCCGTGCCGTCGCTCTTCCATAATTCCCGACCGTTAACGTCGTTATCGGCAGTGAAGAACAGGGTATTGCCCACTGCCGTCAGATTGCGGGGGAGGGAGGTATAGGAACCGAGTCCGATATCTTTGACCAGAACCGTACCGGCCGCCGTGCCGTCGCTTTTCCATAATTCCCGACCGTTCGCGCCGTTATCGGCAGTGAAAAAGAGGGTATTGCCCACTGCTGTTAGATAGCGGGGGTCGGAGCTAGAGGAACCGGGGCGGATATTCTTGACCAGAACCGTACCGGCCGCCGTGCCGTCGCTTTTCCATAATTCAGTACCGCTAACGCCTCTGGCACTGAAAAAGAGGGTATTGCCTACTGCCGTTAGATTGCGGGGGTCGGGGTCGGGGCCGATGTTCTTGACCAAAACCGTACCGGCTGCCGTGCCGTCGCTTTTCCACAATTCCTCTGTACGGCCGATATCGACAGTGAAGAACAGGGTATTGCCCAGTGCCGTCAGATTGTAGAAGTAGGAGCTAGAGTCACCGGGGTTGATATCTTTGACCAGAACCGTGCCGGCCGCCGTGCCGTCGCTTTTCCATAATTCAGTACCGTTCACGCTGTCATAGGCCTGGAAGAACAGGGTACTGCCCACCACCGTCAGATTGCTGGGGTAGGAGCCATAGTCACCGGGGCTGATGTCGGCGACCCGAACTGTACCGGCCGCTGTGCCGTCGCTCCTCCACAATTCCTCACCGTTAACGCTGTCATAGGCAGTGAAGAACAGAGTATTGCCCCGGGCTGTCAGATTGCCGGGGTAGGGACCAAAGGAACCGGGGTTGATATCCTTAACTAAAAAAGGAACGGAGTCCTCGTCAACAATGGTCGCGGTTGCCGTAGATGGAGTGCCGAGAGTAGCTCCGTTGGTGGGATTGGAGAGGGTGACGGTAAAGTTTTCGTTCGGTTCTATCGTTGTATCTCCCCGGACGTTAACAGTAATCACCTTACTGCTTTCTCCCGGGGCAAAACTCACTACCCCACTGGGTAACACTCCTCCGACAAAATCGGCAGCGTTAGCGGGAAAAGTGCCAGTGCCGGTAACTGCCCAGTTGACGTTATTGCTTCCGGTGGTGTTATCCGCACGAGTGACGGTGAAGGTAAAGGCCTTGCTGCCACTGTTGCCCTCGGTTTGATTGGCATTGGTGGCGGCAATGGTGAGGATGGGGATTGCTACATCATCATTATTGATGGTTCCCGTGGCAGTAGCGGTGGTAATGTTAGCGCCGTTGGTGGGATTGGAGAGGATGACGGTAAAGTTTTCGTTCGGTTCAAATGTGGTATCTCCCAGAACGTTAACGGTAATCACTTTACTGGTTTCTCCCGGGGCAAAACTCACGGTTCCTGACGGTAAGACTCCTCCGACAAAATCAGTGGCATTGGCAGGATTGCTGCCGCTGCTGATAACTGCCCAGTTAACGTTATTGCTTCCCGTGGTGATAACCGAACGAGTGACGGTGAAGGTGAAAGCTTTACTGCCACTGTTGCCCTCGGTTTGATTGGCATTGGTGGCGGCAATAGCGAGGGTGGGAATTGCGGGCGTACTCACAGCCCACAATTCAGCACCGTTAACGCCGTTATCGGCGCTGAAGAACAGGGTACTGCCCACTGCCCTTAGATTGCTGGGGTCGGAGCTAGAGGCACCGGGGCGGGTGTCGGCCACCAAAACTGTACCGGCCGCCGTGCCGTCGCTCCTCCATAATTCCTCACCGTTTACGCCGTCAAAAGCAGTGAAAAAGAGGGTATTACCCACTGCCGTCAGATTGCCGGGGTTGGAGCTAGAGGAACCAGCGCGGATATCTTTGACCAGAACCGTACCGGCCGCCGTGCCGTCGCTTTTCCATAATTCCTTACCGTTCACGCCGTCATCGACAGTGAAGAACAGGGTGCTGCCCACTGCCGTCAGATTTTCCAGGCTGGAGCCAGAGGAACCGGCGCGGATATCTCTGACCAGAATCGTACCAGCGGCCGTGCCGTCGCTTTTCCATAATTCAGTACCGTTCACGCCGTCATCGGCAGTGAAGTACAGGGTAAGGGTGTTGCCCACCACCGTTAGATTGAAGGGGTTGGAGCTAGTATAGGAACCGGGGCGGATATCTTTGACCAAAACCGTACCGGCCGCCGTGCCGTCGCTTTTCCACAATTCAGTACCGTTCACATCAAAAGCAGTGAAGAACAGGGTATTGCCCAGCGCCGTTAGATTTTGCAGGCTGGAGCTAAAGGAACCGGGGCGGATATCTTTGACCAGAACCGTACCGGCCGCCGTGCCGTCGCTTTTCCATAATTCCTCACCGTTCACGCTGTCAAAGGCCCGGAAGAACAGGGTACTGCCCACTGCCGTTAGATTGCTGGTGGGGCTGATATCCTTGACCAGAACCGTACCGGCCGCCGTGCCGTCGCTCTTCCATAACTTTTGACCGTCATTGTTGTCATCGGCAGTGAAGAAGAGGGTGTTACCCACCGCCGTTAGATTGCGGGGGTAGGGACCAGATGAGCCGGGAAAAATATCTTTGACCAGAACCGTGCCGGCCGCCGTGCCGTCGCTTTTCCATAATTCAGTACCGTTCACGCGGTCATCAGCAGTGAAGAACAGGGTACTGCCCACTGCTGTTAGATTGCGGAGGAAGGAACCAGAGAAACTGGGAACAATATCTCTGACCAAAACCGTACCGGCCGCCGTGCCGTCGCTTTTCCACAATTCATCACCGTTCACGCCGTCAAAGGCCCGGAAGTACAGGGTATTGCCCACCGCCGTCAGATAGCGGGGGTCAGAACCAGATAAACCGGGGAAGATATCTTTAACTAAAAAAGGAATTGACATGATTTTTTCCTGAATAAAGGGTGAAAATTAAACAATTAAGTAGTGGTGCAAAATAAATTTCCTAGTGAAGAAAGGCACTCATGCAAGGGGCAAGGGGGGGTTAGATTTGTGTAATTAATTTTGCTTAGGTACTTAAGCGGGCAAAGAAGGGTATATCTGGCTGAAAAACCCCAGATGTCTGCAACTCCGACAAATCTAAGGTTTCAACAGTGGTAAAAAAGCGGATATTTGTTCGATTCCGTCTTCGTTGGGAGAGAGAATAACGGTGGCGACTTCTGGAATTACCCCAGCTTGGAGACTTTGATAATCGGTAACACCAGCATCGAGGAAAACTACGGTAGCGGTTAAACGCTGATTTCTCACACTATTCACCTGATTAGCTTGACTCAAGCCATCAGATTGAGCAAAATTGAACAAAACATCGTCAACAGCAGAAAGGCTCGGCAAAAGGGTAGAAGTCATGACATTGACCGCAAAAGATTAATGCGACTATTTTGTGCAAACAATCCCGAATTTTTCAAGGGGGATATAACAAAAATTTACAGAAAACGGGTTTCTCCTTTAAGAAACCCGTTTTCTAGATATTGGATAAGATTATTGGATTTTTGCCAAAGACTGCTTAAATTCTGCGAGAGAATTAGCGGTAGCTGCTAATTTTAGTAGCTCTTCTAAGATAGTAGGGTTAGTCATTTTGCCGATTATCTCTTCAATTTCTGAAGAAATCGCTCCAAACCGCACAGTTAAAACTGTTTTTATTGCATCGCGGCTTTTTTGTAACGCTCCAATTTCCTTACCTATTTCTTTACCGCGTTCCATTCCTCGTAACTCCATATTACTTACTAAAGGCATGGTTCTTTCCTCCTCAAATTGTTTGATTTTACTTTCTAAACTTGACTGCAATTCAGTGGATAAAGTCATCATATTGTCGATGATTTCAAACAGTTTAATTATCTGTTCTCTCTCGAACTCCTTTTCATACAATCCCCTGATTAACCTCCACTTCCACTGTTCCCGTTCTGGCAGCTTCCCAGTAGTCGCTTTTGTTTTCAGGTGTGCCATGACTATTATAGCAAAAGGATTGCTACTTGTTTCTAGTTCTGTCCATCTTTCCTCATAGTCCAGTAATTTAACCGTTGGGAATTTGAGGCTGACTTCACAACCAGCGATAGTATAATTATAGGAATCTGGTCGCCAATTTACTCGTTCATCCCCTAAAATTGCCAGACTGATAACTGGTTTCTGATACAAATCAAAGGCCCGATAGTTATAAACATACATCCTCTGAGGGAAATTTTCTTCGTATTGGCTTTGAATTTCAATATGAATCAAAATCCAGACTTCTTCACCCCTGAGTAACCAAACTTTATAGAGTTTGTCAGCGAAACGTTTTTTTGTCTTTGCTGAAGCGGTAATCCGTTTGAGTTCTTTTTCCAGGGATTCGGGAATTTTTGTCCAATCAATCAATTGGTGAACTTCGGGAAAAAAGAAATGTAAAAACGCTTCAAAATACTCGGTTAATGCTTCTTTCCAGGGTTCATCATAATTGGCGGTTGTTGGGTTCATTTGAGTTGTTTGCTTACTCGTAGGCTGTGAAGCGCGATAGCGTAACGCACTGATTTAATAATAGAGGTGGTGGTGGTAATCTGGGGATTTTGTTGTAAAAAAGTGGATATTTGTTCGATTCCGTCTTGATTGGGAGAGAGAATAACGGTGGCGACTTCTGGAATTACCCCAGCTTGGAGACTTTGATAATCGCTAACACCAGCATCGAGGAAAACTACGGTAGCGGTTAAACGCTGATTTCTCACACTATCCACCCGATTAGCTTGACTCAAGCCATCAGATTGAGCAAAATTGAACAAAACATCGTCAATAGCAGGAAAGCTCGGCAACAGGGTAGAAGTCATGACATTGACCGCAAAGGTTTATTGCTAACAGTTTTAGCCCAACAATCCCCAATTTTTCAAGACTTCCATAACATAAATTAACATTATACAGAAAACGGGTTTCTCAAAGAAACCCGTTTTCTTCTTGAAAAAAACCATTTTCTCAGTTTCGTGGGTTGTTGCAAGATATGCAATCTGAACGACGTTCATAAATTGTATTTTTATTAGTTTATGGGACACAAACAATTCCTAATCCTGCCATTTGACGAATATGATCATCAAAAGCGAATAAGTAGCTGGTTATAATTAAATTAAAAATGGATTTTAGGTTCGATCCCCCCTGCCCCCCTTGATAAGGGGGGTGCCGATAGGCGGGGGGATCTGACAACTTTTAACGCCTACCTACTTACCTTAAATATTTGTAAACGATGAGCCATAACTAAAATAGAACAATCTGTGTAACTCCATTTTTTATCATTGTACTTACAGAAAGCTTCCCATATTGCCAGATCATCGCTATCTGACACATTGATATAACGATGATCTTCTCTTAGTATTTGACCCACTTGGATTGAGGATCGACTAGATACCTTGCTCCGAATCCAAGTAACAGTTTCATCGAATACCGATTCGAGAATAATCCAATTATTATGAGGATTTTCTAAGTAATATTTTTGAGCGCTTTCGTGATGAGTTTCAGATTTGACAAAAAAGGCAATTAAAGCAGACGTATCAACAATAATTTCTTTGTCCACAATTTTTAATAAATAATTTCATCGATGTTTTCAGCGTAGTTAGTTACAACTTGACCCCGATTATCTTGTCCGATAATATATTTAGGCTCAGGTTGGACAATTTCTAAACTTCCACAAAGTTCCCAAGTACGAGTCTTGGTAATATCTGGTAATTCAGCTTGAACATAATTTTCCAAAGCTTTGATAACAATCTCTTGAACCGAGGATTTTTGTTCTTGCAAACGAGATATTAATTCGTCGGGAATTTCGATCAATATTTGAGTCATTGATAAACCTTAGAGATTAACGTTGTTTTACTAACATTATAGCCTGTTTGTGAATTATAACCAAGAGACGCAAATGCAATTACCTGAATCAGTTACCAAAAGGCTAACAACTGTTCACTGATTCAGGTGATTCGCCATAAGTCCAGAAAACGGGTTTCTGAAGATTGTCTCTCAATTACTCCCTCACAATGACAATTGTAGCGGGTCATGGCGAGAAGGCGATGGCCACAAGTCCAGAAAACGGGTTTCTTGAAGAAACCCGTTTTCTAGATATTAGGATAAGATTATTGGATTTTTGCCAAAGACTGCTTAAATTCTGCGAGAGAATTAGCAGTAGCTGCTAATTTTAGTAGCTCTTCTAAGATAGTAGGGTTAGTCATTTTAAGAAGTTGACATGATTTTTTCCTGAATAATAGGGTGAAAAGTAAACAATTAAGTCCCTAAAGAAGGCACCATCCAGACGGATTGAGTGCCGTCGAGGTCGTTATCTGGTCCAATCAGTGCCGGGTTGCGGTAGCCCGGGAGGACGGAGACAGCGAAAACCTCCTCCACGCCGCTATTGAACCAAAAAGTTGCCACCAGTTGACCGGTAGCCAGGTTGACAATAGCCAACCCGCACCGCAATTGATTACGTCGCTCATCCAGGGGTAAACCGCCAAAAATCGCAGTTTCCCGGATTTGGGACAACCCGACAAAGGCGTGACCTTCCCAACAGTCTAAACCCCGGGTAAAACCGGGCAATTCCGCCACGATTTCCGTGCTGCCAGTTTGGGGATGCCAACGGTTCAAGGTTCCATAACCGGAATTGAGAAAATAGAGATTACCCTGGTAAAGACGGGGAGAATGGGGCATAGCTAAACCCCGCAGAATCACCTCTCCCCTCGGCACATCAATTAAGCATCCCCCTTGAGCTTTATTCTCTCGCCAGAGGCTTTCCTCGTTGGTTTCCCCCAATGCCGTTACATAGGCGGGAGTGCCGCTATTTTCAGCCATAGCCAAGCCATTGAGGTGGCAGCGGTCTCCGGGGACTAACTCGGTGATAAAGGACGGTTTCCACTGGGGGAGAAAACTCCAATTTCCTTCGATGGTTGCCAGACAGTTAAATAGGGTATTGACCACCCAAAGGCGATTACTGCCAAAGGCCAAATCATGACCCATAATCGGGCCGGTGAGGTGAGAGGAGCGAGCTAAAAAGGCGATATCCTGTTCCCCTTCCGGTTTAATCTGGGGGGCAATCTCTCGATTAGCGGGTAAATGCCAAATTGCCTGACGAGCGCCCACAGCAATTCCGGTAGCGGTTCGGGTTAAACCCATTGCTTGGTCAAAATGGGCGAAACTCACCCGCATTTGTCCTTGATAAGTGCCAATGCTGGCCACTCGTCCCGCTTGGTAGGTGGAAATCAACACCGACAAGTCAAGCTGGTTGAGTAATTCCGGCAGATTGAGGCTGTACTCATAATTGACCGGCACTGCTTGGCGCTGAGATGGACTCGCTGCTGGCTCTTGAGTATCTGAAAACTGGTTAGTCTTGGGCGGCAAGCTGTCCATAGAGTTTTTTGGGCATAGATTAGAGTCGATTGTGATAATTGATTATTGTTTATGGTTTGTTGACTAAGGGGTTCTAATTAATCCCCCCTTGCCCCCCTTAATAAGGTTTGATCCCCCCTTGCCCCCCTTAATAAGGTTTGATCCCCCCTTGCCCCCCTTAATAAGGGGGGTGGTGATGGGTTTCAGTTGGTATTAATGGGGTTCATTATAGACAAATTAATCAATATTATTTATAAAGTTTTCTTAACTTTTTTTGTATCAAATTTACTTGAACGGTAGTATTAAATACTTATGATTAAGTTTGTATAAAACACTTTTGCAATTTCAGCTTGTGTATAAAGTTTTATGCACAGATTCAACATTTCTGGTCACTAAGCCACAGCAAATCCCGTATATTTGCGTATTTTAGGATAACGAAAACCCAGGACTATATCTTCTTTGGGAATACCTGCCTCCATCAAATCAGTAGCTATGCCTTCCTCCGTTTCATCACATTGAATCCAGACTTTATCGACAACCAAGCTAAGGTGAATTGGTGTTGCATGGAGATACTTATTACCACTCCAACCGAAATCTAAAACTAGATAATGTCCTCGTTCATCATCAAATATAACCTGAGAAGTGTAGCCATCAGGTAAAGTAGCACGATAGTTAGCATGATTCTGGAGAACAGTCTTAATAATACCTTGATATTTTAATCGGGTATCCATTGCACGATTACCTCACTTTCATCATCAAAGACAATTAATTTCACAATCTGATTCTTTAGCAATACCTGCCCTAATTCTATACTAAAAACACTGTTAAAAGTTGGCTGAGATATGGCCAGATAAAGAACTCGCTCAACTTTCATCTCGTTAAGGATTTGACGATACAAGACGTACTGCCCCAAAGCTTGCTGTAAATCCTTTACGTCAGACTGTCCTACAAAGCTTTTCACTTCAACGACAATTTTCCGCAATTCTTTCTCCGCACTGATTAAGCGTTCTGCTCCCAAATCAGCGGATAAACGCTTCTTGCCAATTTGAAGTGGAAAAGGATCGTGAGTGATTGCCCACCCGTCCTTCTCTAAAGCAAGTTTTACAGTGTCGTGGTAAATATCTCTTGCAGACACAAAAATTCAGAGGATAAATACTCTAACCAGCAGTATAGCAAATTTTTCTGTTCTCAAGACCTCTTGTAAAAATCAAAAGACGAGTGCCTACAGCAATTCCGGTAGCAGTTCAGGATAATTGACCGGCACCGCTTGGCGCGGAGTTGGACTCGCTGCTGGCTCTTGAGTATCTGAAAACTGGTTAGTGTTAGGCGGCAAGCTGTCCATAGAGTTTTTTTTGCATGGATTAGAATCGATTGTGATAATTGATTATTGTCTATGGTTTATTATGGTTTCAGTTGGTATTAATGGGGTTCATTATAAATAAACTAATCAATATTATTTATAAAGTTTTCTTAACTTTTTTTGTATCAAATTTACTTGAACGGGAGCATTAAATATTTATGATTGAGTTTGTGTAAAACACTTTTGCAATTATGGAATTGACCAGATCTAGCCAAGAATTTAGCTTAAGCTTATTCTTTTGGATATAAACTTGATTCTAGAAAAACTATTGGTAATTAGAAAATGCTGACTTCATCGCCTCCCAATCTCTCGCAACTTGCCCTTTTATTTCTCAAAATCGGCATTATCGGTTTTGGTGGTCCGGCTGCCCATATCGCTTTAATGGAGGAAGAAGTGGTTAAGCGTCGCGGTTGGATGACTAAGGAGCGATTTCTCGATTTGGTGGGGGCCACTAATCTGATTCCTGGTCCTAATTCCACGGAAATGGCTATTCATATCGGTTATATTTTTGGTGGTTTAGCGGGTTTAATAATCACGGGGGTTTGTTTTATCACTCCTGCGGTGTTAATTACGGGTTTTCTAGCTTGGATTTATACTACCTACGGGACTTTACCCGATGTGGCTCCGATTTTTGCGGGGATTAAACCGGTAGTAATTGCGGTGATTTTTCAGGCCCTCTGGCGCTTAGGTAAAAAGGCACTGAAAACCCGTCAATTACTGTTCATCGGATTGGGAGTTATCGGATTATTAATCTTAGGTTTAAATGAAGTTATCGCTTTACTGTTAGGCGGAATTATCGGGATGTTTATCCTAAAAAAATTCGCTACTTTCCCCCTGATTGTGGCAGGAATAGGCGGTGCGACGGCGGTTGCTATTCCTAGCAACATCCCACCGACATTAACAGGATTAGGGCTATTTTTTCTCAAGGTGGGTAGTGTTTTATTTGGTAGTGGTTATGTGTTAGTTGCTTTTTTAGAAGGGGATTTAGTGCAGGGGAAAAGATGGTTAACCCAGCAACAATTATTAGATGCTATTGCTGTGGGTCAATTTACCCCCGGACCGGTGTTATCCACAGCCACTTTTATCGGTTATCAAATATTAGGAGTATCGGGGGCAATTGTGGCGACTCTAGCGATTTTCTTTCCTTCTTTTATCTTTGTTTTATTACTTAATCCCCTCATTCCTAAGCTGAGACAATCGGCTTGGGCTGGTGCTTTTTTAGACTCAATTAATGCTAGTGCTGTGGCTTTAATGGCAGCGGTAATTTTTAATTTAGCTCTAGCTACTTGGTTACAACCCTACGGGAATTTACCTTTTAATTTATTGGCTATCATTCTATCTCTTATCTCCGCTATTCTTTTACTACGGTTTCAGGTTAATTCTACTTGGTTAATTCTGGCTGGTGCGCTTATTGGTTTACTATTGAAACAATTAGGTTAGGGGGAAATAAGTAAATGGTTCTAATTAAATATTAAGATATATTTTGCCTTTGATTCCCCCTTGATCCCCCCTTAATAAGGGTTGATCCCCCCTTAATAAGGGGGGCGCTGATTCGTTAAACTTTTGCCATTGATGTAGTTGGTTTTCTGAGCTTTTCTACCCAGTTATAAATCTGATCGCGATTTAGTCGATAGCTGAGGGGATGGGCGATTAATCGAGCGCTACTAGCAAATAATTCGTCAATTTCTACTAAACCATTTTCGCGTAAAGTTCGACCGGTGGAAACTAGGTCAACTATTGCTTCTGACATCCCCGTAATCGGGCCTAATTCTACGGAACCATAGAGAGGTATAATCTCGACGGGAATATCTAAACGACGAAAATAGTCCTTAGCACAATTGACAAATTTTGAGGCAACTTTACCGTGATGGGGAATATCTAAGGGACTTTGATAGGGACTATCAGCAGGGACAGCTACCGACATCCGACAATAACCAAATTTTAGGTCAATTAAATTAGCCACATCGGGAGATTTTTCCAATAAAATATCATAACCGGCGATGCCTAATTGTGCCTGACCGTATTCTACATAAACTGGTACATCTGTGGCTCTGACTAATAACGCTTTCGCTTGGTTAGTGGGGTCGGTAATCTGTAATTGGCGATTTTTTGAGTCAAGAAAGGCACTAAAATCTAAGCCAATCTTTTGAAATATTTGGATACTTTCGTTTAGTAAAGCACCCTTCGGTAAGGCAATTGTTAGCATAGAGGGAATTATGAATTGGGAAGTGGGGGAGTGGGGTGTGGGGTGTGGGCTTCGGCCGTGAGCTCAGCGTTCGACTGAGCTCACGCCGAAGTCCGAACGGGTGTAGGGTGTGGGGTGTAGGGTGTAGGGTGTGGGGTGTGGGGAGAATAAATAAAAAATAATCTCCTGACTCCTGAATCCTGAATCCTGAATCCTGAATCCTGTCTCCTAACAGCTAAAATCATAACTGATAACTGATAACCGAGATGGCAGTAAGTTCTCTAATGACCACATCAGCTAATTGTAAATCTTGATGGTTTTCTGGTTGCCAACTAATTGCGATTGCAGCTGCTGATTTTGCCTGTTTAGCCATTTCCCAATCGGCCCTAGTATCCCCTATCATCAGGGTTTTGTCCACTGGGGTCCCCAAAGCTTGACAGGTTTCTTGCAATAATAGGGGATCGGGTTTACTTAAACCTCGATCGCATCCCCGAACAATTTTAATATAATTTAATAGGTGATTTTCCTTGACAAATTGCTCAACTCGTGCTGTGGTATCGGAGGAAAGAATCGCTAATTGTAAACCGGCCGCGTGCAGATAACGAATTACTTCTAAACATTGGGGACAGAGGGGATTGAAGCGGGGGGGAACCTTTTCATCGGCCGCTTGGAAGGCTGCTTTTGCGATCGCCATGGCCGTTAACCAATCCCGACCGGTGGAAGCAATACAACCGGCAGCGGCGATATGATTATCTCTGCGGCTGCCCACTGCCATTAAACCGGCAGGATTGAGACTATTTGCCCCAATACCGAAAGTTTTAGTTAATAAAGACTCTAAACCAGGGATTTGTGATTCAATGGCTTGTATCCGGGCTATAGCTCGATCGTACCAGAAAGCCCGCGAATCCTCTAGCGTACCGTCCTTATCAAAAACAATCCCTTGAATATCTCTAAATTCTCGATTACCACAGCGAATTATCGGCAAATAAACCCCCTTATTTTTATTGAATGTCAGTCATCATTTTAGCTCTCAGGAGGCAAAAGGCAAAAGGCAAAAGGCAAAAGGCAAAAGGCAAAAGGCAAAAGGCAGCTTTGTTCTCCCCACACCCCACACCCTACACCCGTTCGGACTTCGGCGTGAGCTCAGTCGAACGCTGAGCTCACGGCCGAAGCCCACACCCCACACCCCACACCCCACTACCCCACTACCCCACACCCCACACCCCACTTTCCTATACCTTTTAAACAGGATTTAGTATTAGTCCTCAAAAGCGGCTTTTTGCTGACGGACTAAATCGACACCGCGGGAAGTTCCCAGACGGGTGGCCCCGGCCTGGATAAGAGCGAGCGCTTGTTCTAGGGTGCGAATTCCGCCGGATGCTTTAATTCCTACCCGGCCTTTGCTAATTTCCTTGAGAAACTTGACATCGCTAACCGTTGCACCTCCAAACCAGCCGGTACTGGTTTTTAGATAACTCACTCCTGCATCCATGCAAATTTCTGCCGCTAAACGTTTCTCGGTGTCCGTCAGTTGCGAGGTTTCCAGAATCGCTTTTACCGTCTGGCCGGTTTCCTGACAAATACTAGCAATTTCTTGGAATAATTGCTCAGATTTCCCATCTTTTAGCCAACCGAGATTAATAACCACATCTAACTCCTTAGCGCCATTATCTACGGCTTCTAAAGCCTCATAACGTTTAACTGCGGAGGTAGTGGCCCCTGCGGGAAAACCAATCACGGTAGAAACTAAAGTTTTTTTGCCGTGGAGTAACTGCACAGCTTGCTTAACGGCGGCGGGATAAACGCAGACGGTGGGAAAATGATATTGATCAGCCTGTTGACAGTAAGCCTCTAATTGTTCACTGGTGGCGGTGGGGATGAGGAGAGAATGGTCGATATATTGTGCTAAATCTAGATCAGAATCGGTGATAGCCATTATCTACGCCTCAATATAGTCAATCGATCGCTATTTTCTCATTTTATGGAAGTCACACAGCAAAGTCATCTCTCGCTAACCTAGAAATTCCGAGACTAGCAAAAATCCAGTAACCTAGGAAGAAACCGTCACAAGTGAAGACTAGGAGACAATAGACCTATGTTAGAAGCGTATCATCAGCACGTTGCCGACCGAGCGAAATTAGGTATCCCTCCCCTTCCCCTCAATGCTCAACAAACGGCGGAATTATGCGAAATACTCAAAAATCCGTCCGAAGAACTCAAAGGAGAATTGCTGACCCTGCTGCGTGACCGTGTTCCCCCCGGAGTTGATGAAGCGGCCTACGTTAAAGCAGGATTTTTAACAGGAATTGCCAAAGGTGAAATAAAATCTAGCGTTATCTCCGCTCAGGGTGCGGTTAGCTTACTGGGAACCATGGTCGGCGGTTATAACGTTCATTCTCTGATTGAACTGCTGAAATCCAGAGATATTAATATCGCCGCTGCCGCTGCCAGTGCTTTAAGTAAAACCCTGCTGGTATTCGACGCATTTAACGAGGTTTTGGAATTATCCGACACCAATCCCTATGCTAAACAGGTTATCGATGCTTGGGCCAATGGCGCTTGGTTTATCGCTAAACCGAAACTTGCTAAAGAAATTACCGTCACCGTTTTCAAAGTCCCCGGAGAAACCAATACAGATGACCTATCTCCTGCCCCCCATGCCACCACCCGGCCCGATATTCCCCTTCATGCTTTGGTAATGTTAGAAACCCGTCAACCCGGGTCCTTAGAAACCATTGCCGAATTGAAAAAATTAGGCCATCCGGTCGCCTATGTGGGGGATGTGGTTGGGACTGGTTCCAGCCGAAAATCGGCGATTAACTCGGTTCTCTGGCATATCGGCGATGATATTCCCTTTGTGCCTAATAAACGTGCTGGTGGCTATATTTTAGGCAGTAAAATCGCCCCTATCTTCTTTAATACTGCCGAGGATTCCGGCGCTTTACCGATTGAATGCGATGTTAGCCAAATGAACACGGGGGATGTCATTAAAATTTATCCCTACGAAGGCAAAATCACCAACGAAGCGGGCGCAACTATTAGCACCTTTAGCCTCAAACCTGAGACAATTCTGGATGAAGTGCGGGCCGGCGGTCGTATTCCCCTATTAATCGGTCGCAGTCTCACCGATAAAACCCGTCACGCCTTGGGACTTGAGGCTAGTACCCTATTTACCCGTCCCACTATGCCTAATGACACCGGTAAAGGTTACACCCTAGCGCAAAAAATGGTCGGCAAAGCTTGCGGTTTACCCGGGGTGCGGCCGGGTACTTCCTGTGACCCAATTATGACTACGGTAGGGTCTCAGGATACCACCGGCCCGATGACCAGGGACGAGTTAAAAGAGTTAGCCTGTTTAGGTTTCAGTGCCGATTTAGTCATGCAGAGTTTCTGTCACACGGCAGCCTATCCCAAACCGGTTGATATTCAAACTCATCACCAATTACCGGACTTTTTCTCTACCCGGGGTGGGGTGGCTTTACGTCCGGGAGATGGCATTATTCACTCCTGGTTAAATCGGATGTTATTGCCGGATACGGTGGGGACTGGAGGCGATTCTCATACTCGTTTTCCCCTGGGAATTTCCTTTCCTGCGGGGTCGGGTTTAGTGGCATTTGCCGCCGCTTTGGGAGTAATGCCTTTGGATATGCCGGAATCGGTTTTAGTGCGTTTTACGGGGGAATTACAACCCGGTGTAACTCTGCGCGATATTGTTAATGCTATTCCCTACGTCGCCATGCAAGAAGGCAAATTAACCGTGGAAAAACAGAACAAAAAAAATGTTTTTAACGGTCGCATTATGGAGATGGAAGGGCTGCCGGATTTGAAATTAGAACAGGCTTTTGAGTTAACCGATGCCACGGCGGAACGTTCCTGTGCCGGTTGTACGATTAAGTTAAGTACCGAGACAGTGGCGGAATATTTACGCTCTAATGTGGCCCTGTTAAAAAATATGGCAGCCCGGGGTTATAGTGATGCCAAAACTATCCTACGTCGGGTAGCAAAAATGGAACAATGGTTAGCTAATCCCGTCCTGATGGAGGCGGATAAGGATGCCGAATATGCGGATATTATCACCGTCAATTTAAGCGAGATTAAAGAACCCATTGTCGCCGCACCCAATGACCCCGATAATATCAAGTTAATGTCGGAATGCGCCGGGGATAAAATCGATGAGGTGTTCATCGGTTCTTGTATGACTAATATCGGTCATTATCGCGCCGCCGCTAAGATATTAGAAGGAGCAGGAGTTGCTAAGGCTAAACTGTGGATTTGTCCCCCCACCCGCATGGATGAAAAACAATTGCGCGATGAGGGAATGTACGGCATTTTTGCCGCTTCTGGGGCGCGTACCGAGATGCCTGGATGTTCCCTTTGTATGGGTAATCAAGCGCGGGTTGAAGACAGAGCGACGGTATTTTCTACCTCGACTCGTAACTTCAATAATCGCATGGGAAAAGATGCGCGAGTCTATCTCGGTTCCGCCGAATTAGCAGCGGTTTGTGCGCTGCTAGGACGCATTCCCACCGTTGAGGAATACCTGGCAATTGTCACCGAGAAAATTAATCCTTTTGCTGGCGATTTATACCGCTATTTGAACTTTAATGAAATCGCTGGTTTTGAGGATGAAGGCCGGGTAATTCCCCTAGAAGATTTACCTAAGATTGAGGATATTTTAGGGATTCCTTCCGGTGTTTTGAGTTAGTATGAAGTTTAGGGTGAGCTATGAAAAGCTCACCTTACTGACGATTTTTGCGACCAAGGAGATTAAAATCATGAAATTAGACCAATTTGAATATATTTCTAATCGAGGCGAACCTAATGAATGGCGAATTGATGGATGTCAGTTAGGCAATATTAATTTAATCGTTGGTAAAAATGCCAGTGGAAAATCAAGAATTGTCAAAAGTATATATAAGCTATCAGAACTATTATCTGGAAGTGAAAAATTTGATCCATCTTTTAGAAAGGATACATGGCATTTATTTTTTGATTGCACCACAAATTGTAAAACAGAATATTTTCTAGAATCAGAAAATGGAGAAGTTCTCCAAGAAAAGCTAATTATTGGTAGCAAGCAACTTTTAGAAAGAAATGAGTCGGCAGAATGTAGAATTTTTGCCCAAGAACTTAATCAGTATATGCGCTTTCAAACACCTAAAACAGAATTAGCAGTAGTTAAGCGTCGAGATACTATCCAACACCCTTTCTTGGAAGATATTTATAAATGGTCTAGCTCTCTAAGATTCTATGAATTTGGAACACAACTGGGAAAATATACCCTAGCTAAATTGCCGCCAACAACAGAATTATTAAAAGCTAAAACAGATACTAAAGATTCTGATTATGTTGTTGAAATATTTGTGCTGGGAAAACGAGAACATAGTGAATTCACTCAAAGAATTATTGACGATATGAATAGAATCGGTTATCAAATTACAAAGATAGAAACTAAAGTACCGAGTTTTTTCAAGTCTAATATTTCGCCTCTTGAAAATTCAGACGAGGATTCAGACAATTTACCAAAGTTTTTGTATGTGCAAGAAGATGGGTTAAAGTCTGTCACGGAACAATCGGAAATATCTCAAGGAATGTTCAGAGCTTTATCATTATTTATTCAGATTAATTACGCTATTTTGTCAGATCAGCCTAGTTGTATTATTATTGATGATATCGGGGAGGGTTTGGATTTTCAACGATCTTCAGCTATAATTAAACTTTTAATTGAGAAGGCGAAAACAGGCTTAGTGCAACTTATCATGACCACTAACGATGAGAATATCATGAATGGTGTTCCTCTTGAATATTGGTCTGTTATCGAACGACAACCCGGAGTCGCTAAATTACATAATTACTCTAATTCTCCCGAACAATTTGAACAGTTTAAACATATTGGACTGAATAACTTTGATTTTTTTGCTAGTGAATTTTACTTGCAGGAACCTAATTCAGAGGAAGTGATAGATTGATGTCAAAGAAAAAACTAGCGATTTTTGTGGAAGGACAGACCGAAAGAATATTGATAACCAGGTTACTTCAAGAAATTGCAGGATACAAAAAAGTTTCTGTGGAAGTTTATCAAGTGCGCGGGGATAAAGCTAATCGCAAAATTGAACCGCTAAAATCAAATTCTATCGAAGTTGCTCCTTTCTTTATTCTTTTGTACGATTGCGGATGTGATTTTCATGTACTTTCCGATATAAAAAAACAACATGATAGTTTAACTAATAATGGTTATGAAAAAATTTTAGGTTTACGAGATTTATATCCCGAAACTCTAGAAAATAGAACTAAGGTAGAAAATGGCATTAAAGGATTTTTAAAACCTTTACTTCAGAACAAGGGAATTCCCATTTCGATGATTTTAGTGATTATGGAAATCGAAGCTTGGTTTTTAGGTGAATACAGTTTTCTGACTAAAATAGATAGTTGTTTAACATCTAAGTTTATTCTAGACAATTTAGGTTTCGATCTAAATGCCCTAGATGTAGAACAAATACCACATCCTAGTCAAGTGCTGGACAGTATTTATCAATTAATACAACGAAGCTATGATAAAAGCGAAACGACTGTGGAAGAAATAGCTAGTCTCCTAAATTATGAGTTTATATATTTGCATCTAGTTGAAAAGATTAAACAACTCAAGCAGCTTATTGATGCAATTAACCTTTTTTTACAGTAAAAATACATCTACAGCGTTTCTCATCAAGATAAAGTGTAACCTACTTTGACATCGACCACCTACTCCCCAAAACGAAAACTTCGCACCTCACCATTAAGATAACTGCTGTAATACTGCTCACTTAATATTCTATTTTCCTACCGATAACTGATAACTGATAACTGATAGACGGTTGACAGCTTAGATGTGTAATTAATTTTGCTTAGGGACTGACAGCTATTTAAATATACTTTTGCCAGTTCATCCCTGGCTTGCTGGTTCAAGGGTTAGATATTTTCCGAGCAAAAGTGCTACAATGTAATCTTAAGGGTCAAAACAATCAAGGAGAAGAGCATGGTCAGCAAAATTGATCGCCAAGCATTTTTACAATCCTTAATCGTGCCACCGGGTAAAGAAATTTCTCTGCACAAAGACTACGATCCTGGGTTTAAGCCAGACTACATTACCAAAGAAGATGCCACACTGCTGCTGCAACAGGGGATCGAAAAAATGGCCGAGTTTCAAGATAAACTCTATGCCCAGGATACCTATGCCCTGTTAATTAATCTACAAGCCATGGATGCGGCGGGTAAAGATGGTACGATCAGACACGTTATGTCGGGTTTAAATCCCCAAGGCTGTCAGGTATTTAGCTTTAAAGTTCCCTCGGCCGAAGAACTAGATCACGATTATCTCTGGCGATATTATAAAGCTTTACCGGAGCGGGGTCGTATCGGTATTTTTAATCGTTCCTACTACGAAGAATTATTAGTCGTGCGCGTCCATCAAAATTTATTGGAACGGCAAAAACTCCCCCCGGAAGATAGAACCAAGAAAGTTTGGCAGCGACGTTTTGAGGAGATTAATAATTTTGAAAAATATCTGGTTAACAATGGGGTTATTGTCCTGAAATTCTTTCTCAATGTTTCTAAAGGGGAACAGAAAAAACGCTTTTTAGAAAGAATTGATCGCCCCGAAAAAAACTGGAAGTTTTCCGAAAATGATGTCAAAGAAAGAGCTTTTTGGGGTGATTACATGAAAGCCTACGAGGAGGTATTCAATCATACCAGTACCGAATGGGCCCCTTGGTATATTATCCCGGCTGATCGCAAATGGTTTACCCGTTTAGCTGTGGGGGCGGTTATTTATCACACCCTCGAATCCCTCGGTTTACGATATCCCACCGTCACCGAAGAACATCGCCAAGCTTTACTGAAAGCCAAAGAAATCCTGGAAAATGAGCAGGATTAAAAATAGAAGAAAATCCCCAAAAAGCGATAATTGCCAGAAAATCGATCTCTTGAAGAAATATTTTTGTTCATGTCGTCTTTTCTGTTAGGCTTAATTTTTGTCAATTATTGATCAGTAATTCCCAGATTTCTCCCCTATTATTGCCCTGGGAATTAATATTTCGTCGGGCTTTTACCCTTTGAATATTATAATCTTTATATAAATCATCAAAAAAATTGTTGTCAGAGTCAAAGTTTTTAACGTCGGAATTACTTAAAATAAATTTATAACCGGCGTGATCCACTTGATCGATAAATTGTTTTAATCTTATTTGCTCCTCATCGTTAAAATCTTCTTTAGTATAAGAGGTAAAAGCTGATGTTTTTTTAATCGGTTTATAGGGAGGATCAAAATAAAATAAAGTCTTGTTATTGGCATAATTTAGAGTTTGGACAAAATCTCCTTGTAGGATCGTCACTTTCTGTAAATGATGATTGACAGCTAATAAGTTTTCTTCATTGCAGATCAATGGTTTGACATATTTTCCAAAAGGGACATTAAAAAGTCCTTTGCTATTGACTCTATAAAGTCCATTAAAACAAGTTTTATTGAGAAATAATAACAAAACTGTTTTTTCTATATCTTCATCACAGCCACGAGAATTAAATTCTATTCTTTTATCTAAAAAAAACTTTTGTTGTTCCTCTAGATTTTTAAGTTCATAAAAATCCTGCTGGATTTTTTTAAGTTTGACTATTAATTCTTTGACATTATTTTTAATAACATTATAAGCCATGATTAAATCAGGATTAATGTCATTAATAATAACTTTTTGGACAGGAGAAAAATTATTTAAGACTGAGAATAAAACTGCCCCACCTCCGACAAAAGGTTCAATGTAGTTAAACTGACAATCTTGAGAAATCTGGGAATTAATCAAAGATAGAATATTAGGAACCAGTTGAGTTTTGCCTCCCGCCCACTTTAAAAAAGGTTTGGCGCTAACTGTTTTCCTTTCAGACAAAGAAGTGGTCATTATTCCTAGCAGATTATCCTAATTTATTCAATTTACAGCGCAATTCATGAAAACCTGAAAGGCGGATTTGGTATCAGAAAGGTAAACGGGGCATTTTTTTCAATACTGATTCAATTTGGTTGATTAAATCCAGCAGACGATTGCCATCCACATGAACCTCGCTGGTGGGATAATTGTCGAGGACTTCGATGATTTGAATCTCGTTATCGTTGAGGGCAGAAGTGACTAAGGAACCGCGTAAAGCTTGCCGACTAGCAGCCCGATTGGGGGTGTGGACAATTTCGGCGGCATAGTCTAGCAAACTTTCGCCAAAAAAACTATTAAGAAATTTGGAAAGAAAGATGGCATCCACCGCTACGCGACGATTAAGGATTTTGCGGAATTCTTCGGGTTTTTGGTTAGCCATCTTTAATTGTGACGCTAAAGCGGGAGCTAATTCGCCTGTTTCGCTCAATTGCTTTAATTCTGATACCGATACAGACCCTTGGAAGATGTGGTATTTGATGATAGCTGATTCGGCGGCTGACAAAGACTGACAAACACCGAGAAAGATAGATATTCCTAGGGGAAGTAAAAGATTTTTGAACATAAACCAAAGGTACAAAACAAGCGAAAAGCGATCGGGATGATTGACTCATTCTAGCGGAATTGGTTGCCGCTTAGGAAAAACTGAAGACGGTGTTGGTTATCTAGAGATGAATTTTCTAGTCACCCAACTAGAAGCAAAAAGCTGATAGCTTAATGCTAATCATTAATTTACATTCGCGAGAGAGCAGCGATTTTCGCTAGTTTATCTTTTTCCAAACCGTTGAGATCCTCTAGCTTCAACCATCCTTCCTTTAATAGTTGAGCAAAGACAAAAATTAGGGAAGTATAGCGATAGTCATATTTACCATCAATCTGATGTCGTCGGGCGCTTAGATAATCGTGCATTTGCCAGATATCATCTAAAACCGTGATCTGACCAGACTGTTCTTTAATATGTTCTATTAAAGTGCTAGTTTCTCGCTGATAGGCTTTTTGGAAAGCAGTTTGAGCAATTTCTTGTTCGGTATCTGACCAAATTATTTCACTCATAGGCATGATTTTAGTTTTGGGGGTGATAATTTTGAATTTTTGAACTACCTCGACTTTTTTCGCCCACATCTGTAAGAATAATTGTTTAGTTATTCTTACCTAGATCGGAGAAGAAACCGGTGTATTTACCAATTTTTTTAAGTCAGCCTTTTAATTGTATAAAAAAAAGAGTTCACTTGACAAGGAACTCTAATAAGTTTCATCAGAATTTTTAATGATTTCTCTCAGTAGCTATTTAGCCACGGGCAAAGTTTAATAATTCTTTCGGAGAAGCTAATAAATCGATCGCTACGAAGAAAATTTTATTATCAGGAGTTAGGAGGAAGCGCCATGCCATATTCATACCCACACCTGCACCAAACCAAGGAGTTTGTACTTTTCCCGTCACTTTAATCTGAGTAAAACCGTCATCGGCGGGTTCTACTACACCGCGTTCGGGGATTAATTTCAAATTTTGGCATTCTTCCCGGAAAAAGCGATATACTGCCTCTTTACCGACGACGGGACGTTGGAAAGGTGGTTGCAGAGCGCCGTCAGGGGTGAATAATTCAATTAATACATCAAAGTCATTCGCGTTGAGGTTGTCCATATAGTTGAGGACGGTGGCATTGGTAACGCCTTCAATGCTAACTTTAGTCCGTTCGGCAATATTTTGGGGAGGAACCACGGGTTCGGAAATACGGTTATAATCGCCCAGTTTCTTGGGATCGTAGCCCATATCCACCACACAATTCCGCAGAACGGTGATTTGTTGTCCCGACTCTAATTTTTTAATCCCGTCTAAAACGGCGCTGGCATTAGCAGATAGTTCATAACCCTTGGGAATTGGGGCAACACTGCCATCTTCCATCCATTGTCCTAATTGATACCAGAATCCCAGCTTGATATTAGCAGACCAAGTGCCGTAGGTACGACAAATCGGGGTGTCAGCATGGTTGGCTAAGTCGCACATCACCTGCGATTGTTGCAAGGGTGACATCTGCCGAATTTCATTCATGGTTTTTTCGGCAAACACCATACTAGCAGCGCCGGGGGCGGCAACGGTGATGGTTTTGCCCATTTCTAGGTAGGCAAACCAAATCAAGGCTAGTTGATCTTCGGTATTCAGCTGATTGAAACGCGCAATCGTGGCAGGAACCACATCCGCTGATAGCGTGTTGGGGAAAATGCTCCGCGCTGATTCGATCGTAAACGGCATAGATTCACCTTGAAGTAAAGTTTTGTATCAATTTACCCCCATTCTATCATATTTGCGCCCCAAGGCAGCACCACTAGAGAAACTTTCCCAAAAAAAGCTGTACTTTAGATCACACTTACCCGGGATTATCACAAAATCTTAATGGTTGAACAACTGTTCCATCACTTATTTAGGGTTGGCGGCAAAAAGTTTTTCGTGGGGCAGGGTGTGGGGTGTGGGGTGTGGGGTGTAGGGTTTTTTAGGGGGTCAATACCTAATTTTCAGGGAAAAAGTGCCTAAATTTCCCCCCCGATCACTGCAAGGGCTGGCACTTTTTGATTGACAAAAAGTCTAAAAGTCTTACCCAACAAGGTTTTTAGATTTATTCAGCAAACCTTATCTAGGTTTTGCGGCAGCAGCGAGCGATCGCTGTTTGGCGATGCTAGATAACCGAAAGTATCTCTAAAGGATGATTTTTGCTGCTCTAACTCGTTTTCAACCCGGGACTACTCTTGATGCTCCCTAGTTTTTTCTAGTATTTCTCACCCCGTAGCAGGCCGTAAATTTGATCCGTATAGTCATAAAACTGAGCTTGTCGTTTAATTTTATAATTACGATCTAGGGGTAAATTAATTGTTAATTCCCGTTGTATAGTCCCCGGCCTAGCACTCAAAACATAAATACGTTGAGCCAAAAAAACCGCTTCATCCACATCATGGGTAATCATTAAAATACTACACCTGATTTTTTGCCAAATTTCAATTAAATATTCGTGCATTCTTTCTTTGGTTTGTACATCTAAAGCTGCAAAGGGTTCGTCCATTAATAAAACTTTGGGATGACAAGCAAGAGAACGGGCGATCGCAACCCGTTGTTTCATCCCACCCGATAGTTCTCTGGGGTAAGCATTAGCAAATTGGATTAAACCGACAATATCCAGATAATAACAGGCCACTTCCCAGCATTCTTTTGTCGATAATCCCTGTAGTTTTAAGCCAAATTCAACATTTTTTTGGATCGTCATCCAGGGATAGAGTGTATAATTTTGAAAAACCATGCCGCGATCGGCTCCTGGCCCTGTCACTTCAACACCATCAACGGTAATTTTGCCAGAAGTGGGCAGTTCTAAACCCGCAATCATTCGCAACAAAGTCGATTTTCCCGAACCAGAGGCCCCGACTGCACAGACAAATTCAGCACTGTCAACGTGTAAATTAATATCTTTCAGAGCGACCACAGCACCTCGTTTAGTGGTGAAAATTTTATTGAGTTGAGTAATTTCTAAGTGCATTAAGGTTCTTCTCTTATCATTAAAATAACTTTACTGGTGACATAATAAACTCTGTGCTTGAGTTTTTAGGTTAACGAGTAATTGACCATTTACAAGTCCACTGCAAAAACAAACGAAAACTTAAATCTAGAGCAAAGCCAATAATTCCCAGAACAATTAAACAGGCAAAAATTTCATCGGTTCTCAGAAATTTCTGAGCCAATAAAATGCGTTTGCCTAATCCATTATCCGCCGCCACCAATTCCGCTACCACTACCAAATTCCACGCCGCCGCCATATTAACACGAAAAGTATCAATAATATTAGGAATAATATAGGGAGTAATCACTTTAAATAAAACCTGTTTTCGATTTCCGCCAAGGGTATAAGTTACTTCGATTAATTCCCGGGGAATAAACTTAACTGCATCCATAATCATCAGAGTATTAAAGAAAATTGTCCCGATAAAAATCAGCATTATCTTTGACGTTTCTCCAATACCAAAATAAATAACCAATAGGGGAATAAAAGCAGGAGCGGGCATATAACGGACAACGCCAATAATCGGTTCCATTAAACTACGAATACTCGGAAAAGTTCCCATTAAAATCCCCAGGGGAATAGCAAACAATCCTCCCAAAAAAAAGCCCCCAACTACTCGTAAAAAACTGGTAATAGTATCTTGAATTAAAAAGCCCTGTTCTGCTAATTTTCCTAAGGCCTGGATAACGGCTAAAGGAGAGGGCAAAAATACGGATTCAATGCCTGCAAAACTAGAGATTAGTAACCATAAAATAAGCGGGAAAATAATAGAAGAAACCATTAAAGTCCATTTTAGGGATTCGGGAATATCCTCGGTAATCCGCCAAAAAGTGCTTTGAGGAAGCGTTTTAGGTGTTGTGGTCATGGGATTTACCAAAGAAAAGAATAATTTTGATAGCCAATATCACCCAGTTATCAAAAACTTCTTGAAGTCAACTTATCTCCCTAATCAATCTTGTAGATAATGATCGAGGGGCTAATTAGGCTTTTTTGTCTTGATTTGCCAACGCCTTGACAAATTGGGGATCTAAAATGGTTGTTAGATCGGGGACTTTTTTAATAAAGCCAACTTCCCTCATAAAATCAGCCATTTTTTGAGCGGCAAAGGGCATATTTTTCATGGTTTTCCCCGGACTAAAGGCTTCTAAGTTTTCTTCTAAGGTGAAAAACTTCGTTCCCTCTTTATATAAGGCCAATTCTTCTGTGCTAATGCCCGCACGCTTGGCCATAATCTCATCGGCTTTTTGGGGATTTTTAGTCATAAACTCTCGAACCTCAAACCAGGTTTTGACAAGAGCCTGAACCTGTTCTGGTTTTTCTTTTATTAATTTGGCACTGACAACTAACAAATCAGGAATAGCACCTGAAAAAGCTTTAGAACTAATTAATTCTTTAGAACCTTTTCGTTTAAGGGCTGTTGACCAAAAAGGTGGAAAAGCACCAACTGCATCTACTTTTCCCGATGCAAAAGCGGCAGCAGCAGCCCCTGTTTCCATGGGGACAATTTGCACATCTTTACGGCTCATTCCTTCTTTTTCTAGGGCTAAACTGAGGAGAAAGTCATCCACAACGCCTTCTTCAACAGCAACTTTTTTGCCTTTTAAATCTTGAATCGTTTTAATCTCTTCTGTGACAATAATTTTATCATTTCCTGACGAATTATCATTGACTAAAACAGCAACTTGACCATTCACTGCATCTCCTGCAAAAGCGATTGTATCGTTGAGAGTTTGACTATTTCCATCTAATTGTCCGGCGGCTAAAGCTTGCAAGGATTCAAGATAACCATCAAACCATTTCATTTGAACATTAGCGCCATTTTTAGCAAATAATCCCTCCTCTTCAGCGATCGCCCAAGGCCACCAACCGGCCCAGTTACTATAACCGATGACAATGGGGGCAGTATTACTCAGAGAACTACTTGCATTGGGGGTTTGCTGAGGAGCTTGATTGCAACTAACGGTCAGGAGTAAGCTACTAAAAAAAACGAGAAGTAAGGAGAAAAAATTGCGCCGTTTCATAGGTAATAGCCTTTAGAGATGACAGCTAGTAAAACAGAAATAAACCTCAAAAACTGTTACTGATTAACAATTCAAAAAACTCGGTCTATTGACTTGGCTTTTTAGCCAATTTAACCACTCTTCTAAACCTTCTCCTGTTTGAGCAGAAAGAGCGATAATCTTTACATCGGGATTCATAGAACGAACATTTGCTTCTAAACGTTGTAAATCAATCTCTAAATAAGGAGCCAGATCTAATTTGGTAATAATCAGACAATCCGCTTCTTGAAACATAATTGGATATTTAAGGGGTTTATCTTCTCCTTCAGTAATACTTAATAGAGCAACTTTAGCGTGTTCCCCTACCTCAAATTCGGCGGGACAAACTAAATTTCCCACATTTTCCACCAACAATAAATCAAACTCTTTGGGGTTATAATCTTCTTTGAAACGATGAATTCCCCCAGCTACCATTTTGGAATCTAAGTGACAGGAGCGACCTGTATTAATGGCAATTACCGGAACTCCATATTGTCTCAGGCGCTCTGCATCTAGTTCTGTAGTCATATCGCCTTCAATAACAGCCATTTTTAATTGATCTTTTAAGGCTGCGAGGGTTTTTTCCAATAACACAGTTTTACCGGCACCAGGACTACTCATCAAGTTTAAACAGGTAATGCCCCACTCGTCAAAATGTTCCCGGTTGTGATCGGCTCCTGCTTGATTGGCATGAAGTAGATTAATTTCTAGGGCTGCGTCAAAAGTTTGGTGCATTTTAGTTGAGAATGAATAATTGATCATCGAACTTTTATAATTGATCGCTCAACATTGTTTAAGAATCTAAAGAATATTCAATGTGGTCAATTTTTAACTCTCGACCTGAACGAATATCCTCCATCGGCGATCGACAAGTTGGGCAGGAATATTGCTGGCCAATTTGGGGTTTATAATCCTTTTGGCAGCAATGACAATAAGCAATTAGGGGAATATTTTTAATTGCTAATTCCACACCAGCAAGAAAAGTATTAGCAGTTTGAACTTCAAAGGCAAATTGTAAACTGACCGGTTCGACACAGGTAAATTCACCAACCATGAGATGAATTTTTTCAATTTTGAGCTTTTCAGGTTGGCTATCATACCAATCTCGAACTGTCATAATTAACGCCTTGGTCATATCAGTTTCGTGCATAATATGCTGAAGTGGCTACTCCTTTTCTACTCTCTCTAGCTGCATTTTTTGGGCAATTTCGGTCGTTAACTCTCCTTTGTTGTTAGCGTTTAAAGAACAAATTAAAATAGTTAATCTGTCTAAATTTTCATTAGTCATCCAATCCATTAAAAATCCAAGATAATTCTGAACACTTTTTTCTGCTTGTTTGCGACTTTTCCAGACACGCGCCATTGACAAGTCATTAGTAATACCAGCAAAAGGTTCATCTGATTCATCTTGATCAAGATAGGGCAAAGCATTTTCAGCAGCAGCATAAATTTTAGGATCAGATACTAGAGTTAAAACGTAACCTAACCTTTTGTTAATAGGAATTCCAAATCCTTTGGCCATCGGTGTTTCTTCGCGAATGTGTTACCTCTCTAATTATTGCTGCTTTTGTCCTTAAATCCAAGGTTCATCAACCTCCATATTGGCATCAGAATGAATATAATAGGGCTTTTCTTTACGGGGTAATTGACCTGAAATAACCAGATGGGCCATGGCATCACAAATAACACGGGTAGCCATCAAAGAGGTCATATCACTAATATCGTAGGGAGGGGAAACTTCCACCACTTCCATACCACAAATGGGAGCTTTTTGGATAATTTTACCCAATAAAGCTAAGGCTTCACGGGGTAATAAACCGCCAGGTTCCGGCCAACCTGTACCGGGGACAAAACCGGCATCAATGCAATCAATATCGAAACTAATCCAAACGCAATCCGTGCCATCTAAAGCTCGTTCTAAGGCAAATTCGGCGGCGGCATCAATGCCTCGTTCCACAATGTCGGTGACGGTCAAAATATTAGTGGCCCGCTCGCGGCAAACTTTAACACCTTGACGGGGAACTTGCCAACCACCAATCCCTAATTGGACGAGATTTTTAGCAGGAGCATTTTTCATATTGGTGGCATGAAACCAGGGGCAAGTGTGCATCCGTTCATCTAAATCCGTTTCCTGGGTATCCACATGGCGATCAAAGTGAATAATACCGACTTTTTTATCCCCTAAATGCCGACAAATACCCCGCACTGTCGGAAAACCAATGGAATGATCACCCCCTAAAATAATCGGCAAGGCACCGGAACTAAAGACATGGGCAACCCCCTTCGAGATTTGATCGAAGGACTTTTCATTATTAGCAGGAATGGTGAAAATATCTCCCAGATCACAGAGAGTAATTTGTTCGCGCAGATCTACTCCTAATTCAAAATTGTAGGGCGTATAAAGGGCCGAAATCCGCCGAATTCCTTGGGGACCAAAACGAGTTCCGGGTCGGTAAGTTGTCCCCGAATCATGGGGAACACCGACGATTGCCACGTCATAATTGCCCACATTCCGCACATCTTCCAAATAGGGGGCCTTCATAAAGGTGTTAATTCCCGCATAGTGGGGTAACTCACCCCTGGAAAAGGTGGGAATACTGCGATCGCGAATACTATCGGCCGCCTCTAAACCGTAGGTTAACCCCTGGGAAACTTCCTGTTGCCAACCGGTTAGGGGCAAATGGCGTTCTTTTTCTAGGGCCTGTTCAGCTTCGGTTAAATGCGGGGGTTGAAAAGTAGATTCCTCGGACATCATTTCACCTCAAAATACAATAACCCGGGAGTCTTCAAAGACACTGCCTCAAAACAGTTATCCTTAAAGTCTCCCGGGCTTTTATCCCGCCGTGTAGCCAGCTTAGACGGAAAAAATTTTTGATTCGATCATTTAAGACTAGCTTGCTCCTCTCGGACCTGACACTTAAAGAAGTTTAAATCGGAACCCTAGAAGCAATTTCTTTGACCTTAGACGATCTCAATCCCAAAAACAGTATCACAGACTACATAAAAGGGATTTTTCCCGCTTAAATAGGGTTTGCTGAATAATTAGGTGGGTATTAAAAACTTTCAGATGCCCCCCTTATTAAGCTATCCATTAGTCACATCTTTCTTAACATAAAATTTGACAAAAAGAGAAAAGTGTGCAAGATGGCTCAAGGAGGTTCTATGGGGGAACTAATTTGATGAGATAGTTTCCAAGTCTGGCTGATATCATGTAACCTTCG